>JAHJJF010000037.1 GCA_018823135.1 Pseudomonadota bacterium | reverse complement strand
GCCTTCAGTCCATTTGACGGAACAGATATGTTTATTCAACCATATAGGGGCCGACAAGCTCGGCAAGGGCCGCTTCACTCACGCCACCCAAAATGGCTGCCAGCAACGTATGTTCAGGCGAAAGAACAATGGTCATCGGCTGTAACTTGACATTATAGCTTGCAGCGATCTTTCCCTGCTCATCCCGTATCACAGGAAAAACGACCTCAAGTTCTTTGATAAACTCCTGCACCGCGTCCCGACCCTGGGTGGTGTTGATGTAGGTGATCATCAAACCCTGTTCTTTGTATTTTTCATAATATTTATTAAACACCGGGGTATCGGCGCGACAGAATTTACAATCAGTTGACCAGAATCTGAGAATTACCGGCCGCCCGGCAAAGCCGGCCAGAGAGAATTCATTCCCCTCCATGTCGATTGCGCTAAATACCGGAACTTTCCCCCCTTTTTTGAGAGGCTGAACCTTGTCTTTCCCGCAAGCAACCAAAGAAAAAATAAGGAGAAAAAAAATAATTATTTGTATCCGGCTATCACTGACTTTTAACTTCATATACTTTGGCGCCCCCGAAGCCTTTCCTATAATAATTCATTAAAATTCAATAGGATAACAATTAATATTATGATTATGTCGGTCAATAGATCTTAAAATCCAAATTTATAATTATTATTACTTCAAACGCAAAATACTATTTTTCCCCTTTACTTTTAGTGGTTTTATAGTATTTTTTTCTTTGAAAAGAATACCACACTGTGGTATAGATTGCCAAAAAGTATCATTCTTCACGGCCTTTTTTTGTAAACACCGGATCAAACGCTGGCATGGCCTGGTCAATGATAAAACCATGTAATTCTTGAACATTCAAGAAAATAGATTCGCCGATGCAAAGAAAAATAATCTTCTTTTCACACTCATAAAACAAACTAATTGGAAATAATTAAAAATTCTATTTTTCAATCTAGACTCTACCGTTGATTTAGTGTAGAGATACCAAAGGAGGTGCAGAACAAGACGCAAATTAAGTGTTACATTGTGATATTTAAATGTTACATTGTGATATTGTTACCTAACAAACGCTAAAAAATTAACACGGGGAGAAACAATGAAAAAAGCAATTTTTACAGCTCTTGCACTATCGATGATGGTTGGTGGATATCTTTCATTTTCCACTGTTGACTCAAACGCTCCTGTGGCTAATGCTGCAAAACAATACTCAGGCACCATGTATGTAGCTGGCATGGGCGGTCACTTTGCAGTTGCAGAAATTACAATTGACCCAAGCAACACCTCCGATCCAATTGCGGTGGAAGAGCTCGGAATGTTGGATATCGGCGGTCAAACCCATCCGACTCACGATGCTAGAATAGATGTCAATGACCCGAACATCATGTACTGGTCAACCTACAAAACCGACGACAGAAAACCGGACGGACAACTGCATGTAGGAAAATCAAACTTAAAGACCGGTGAAGTCCTGAAAGATGTTGCTTTCAAACTTCCTACCCGTGTTACCTGGAGTGGCGCAAATTACTGTGCATCCGGTCAGTCAAAGGATTCCTTCATGCCGATTTCCATGGCTAACGACGGATACATTGACGTTTTTGACAAAGCAACCATGAAGTTGAAACACCGTGTATTTCTTGATGAACTGGGAATCAAATCAGGCGAGTCCACCTTTGCTCACGGTATCAATACACCTGACATGAGCAAATTCCTCCTTACCGTGAACCACACCCCGGAAGGACATCTGAAATGGACCGGTAACACCCGTCTGATCATGCTCGACATGAAAGCTCTTGAAGACGGCCATCTGAAAAAACTTGCTGAAAGTATGATCACTGGCAAGCCTAAAGATGCATCTGGTGGAACCATCACTTTCCGTCAATTTTTTACCCAGGACGGTAAATACATCCTTCAGTCCGGTGCTGACCGCGGTTACCTCATTGATGCAAACACCCTTAAGGTGCTTGACGAAATTACCCCGCTGCCCGGTGAAAACCATGACATCATTCCTACTCCGGACGGAAAATACGCGGTCATGACCCTTCGCGAGAAAGGCACTGATTATTGCGGCGAAGACGGCGTTGACGGAACTCTTCTCCTTTATGATATCACCGCAAGAAAAACAATCGGCAAATCAGTATCCGTATGTCTGAAATGTCACAAAACTGAAGGCGCTACCAATAAAGCCATTCTTTGCGGCTTGGACGGAACATGGAAATAAGGCTTCCTAACGGATAACCCTTATATTCATTGCTAAATAACGGGCATCATGTTTATTTTAAACATGATGCCCGATTCTTTTGTAATGGCATCGCTGTTGTTACATTTCCCCTATCAGAATCCCTTTGATCAAGAATAACGATGACTCAATTTACTTTTTTTACAGTTGCCTTAAAAAACCTGAACCGCAAATCTTTCCGTACCGGAGTCTTGATTTCAGCAATTGCCCTTCTGGTTTCCCTTTTAATCTTTGCCGTCTCATTTACCATGAGTGTTGCCGCAAGCCTTCACAAGGCATCCGAACGCCTTGGGGCTGATCTGGTTGTTGTCCCGGTTGGAGCCCGCAGCGGCGCTGAAGAATTCCTCCTTGAGGCCAAAAACACATCCTTTTATATGAAGAAAAGCCTCCTGGAACGGGTAAGAACCGTTGAAGGTGTCGAATCAATGACCTACCAGACTTACCTTTCATCCATCAACGGCATGTGCTGTGACATCATGCCAACAAAAATAGTTGCCTTTGATCAGGAGACCGACTTCATCATTAAGCCCTGGCTGCAGAAGGCCGTTGGCAGAGAGCTTAGAAAAGGCGAAGCCATCGCCGGCTTCGGAACCAGTGAAAATCTTGGCCTGGGACTTCTCGAGGTTGAGCCCACAATCTTCAACAACAGGTTCAAGATGATCGGAGTCCTTGAACAGACCGGCACCGGGCTCGATAATGCCCTTTTCATGACCGAAGAAAATCTGTTTGGCATCATCGGCTCCGGTAAATCTCCGCTTCACGCAGAAGAAATATCCATCATTTTCATCAAGGTTAAAGCAGGATATGATCCGGATTACGTCGGCAAACTCATTGAAGGAGAAATCGTTGAAGTCGATGTTATCGCCAGAAGCGGCATGGGGAGCAGATTTCTAAATATTCTTGCCGACATCAATAAAATATTTCTTATCACAATCTCGCTTTCCTGTGTGTTGACGGTATTTCTTGTCTGGGCCATCTTTTCCGCCATTGCCAACGAACGAGCCAAAGAAATCGGCATAATGCGTGCGATTGGAGCGAAGGAATCTCACATTGTTAAGTTATTTCTTTTAGAAGTATTGATTCTTGGCATGACCGGCAGTGTTGTCGGAATGATTGCCGGCACCTACCTTTCCACCTGGCTCGGGGAAAGCTTTTCGCTTGTTAAAAATATTTCCGCTAATCTGTCCGTCATCCAACAGATATTAATCGCCATTCTTGGCTTAATTATCGGAACCGGCATATGTATCACCGGCGCCATGCTGCCGATCAACAGAATTAAAAAGATGGAACCGCTTCTGGCAATTAAAGAGGAATAACGTGGCACAATTAGAACTTAAAAATCTCGATAAATATTATACCGTTGACAACACACCAATAGCTGCGATCAAAGATATTTCCCTGACTATTGAAAAGGGTGATTTTATTTCAATAATCGGCCATTCCGGCTCCGGCAAAACCACGCTTATTTCTATAATCGGTGGAATTCTCAAACCTACATCCGGCAATGTCCTTTTCAAGGGGACCGATATCTGCACCTTAAATGACCGAGAACTCTCCGAGTACCGGAACCGCAATATCGGATTCATGTTTCAGTTTTCCAGCCTGCTGCCTATCCTTACAGCAAAGGAAAACGTGCTTCTCCCGGATCTTTTCAGTAAAAACCGTCAACCCGGCGCTGAAAAAAAGGCGGCTGAACTTCTCGATATGGTTGGAATTGGAGAAAAAAACGATGCCTATCCCCGCCAGCTCTCCGGAGGGCAACAGCGACGAGTAGCAATTGCCAGAGCCCTGATGAATGAACCGGATATTATCCTGGCAGATGAACCAACAGGGGACCTTGATGAAGAAACCGAGGCCGAGATACTGGAACTTTTCCAAAAAATAAATCAGGAAAAACAAGTCACCATGATCCTTATTACCCATAACATGGATCTTGCCAAAAAAGGCAAACAGCAGTTACGAATGAGCAAGAATACCCTTGTCCCTTTATGATTCAGTTGCCCACCCTCAAAATAAAAAATGCAATTTAAGGAGGGTCGGCACGCACTTTTTCGTACTCATTAAAAATTCCCCCAAAAAAAAGGCCCGGTACAAAATACCGGGCCTTTTTTTGCTCAAAACAAAAAATACTTACCACCAGCAAATGGTCTTATCTGCAGCAAAAACCTTGTCAACCAGGACGCCATAATCAGGACTAGCAACGTTCAGGTCAAAAGTATCGGTGTCATTGCCTTCTGATACAATACCAACAAGTTTTTTTATGTCATCGCTGGGTGCAGCGCGGTATACATTTAAAATTTTCATATCGCTAACTCCTCTGGTGATCGAAAATTAACTCTTAGTTGCCATAAGGCACGATAACATCCATCTCTTTGAGCTTCTGCCCAAGTTCCTCGATGCTGACATAAGTCAAGCCGTTCTTGTCGGCGTTGGCCTGGACATTGGTGAACATATCACCTTCCATGTCTTTGATCCACTCGAGATTCTCAGCATTATACTCATCAAATTTGGCCAATTCCGTATCCAGAACTACACCATAAGAATAATGGTTGGCCACGGAAAGTCCTAATGTGGAGCGCATTGCATCCAACACGTCCTTTTCATCGTTGCTCGGTTGAATTAGAAAACATACTTTAGCCATGGTTTCCCCCTTATAATGTCATGTAACATTCACAATTTTCAAGCATTGCACCGTGCTTCGCCTGGGTTGACATGCGTTTTTCATCAAGCCCCTCTGGGACGACAGTCTTGTCATATCCCATTTTTGCGTAGCTGTCGGCGCAGATATTAACATCTGCTATTTTGCAGAGTTCAGGAAACTGTGGATCTTTGGCAAGATGGGTTGCTTTCCATGTAAAAAACACCTTTACGGCAGAACCCTTTGCCACAGCGGCCTTGGTCACACCCATGACATGCTTCATATTCTTGGGTGATGTAACAAAAATTCCTAGACTTTTTGCCATGCTATCCTCCCTACAGATAATTGCGTCGCCCCCCCAAAAAAATCGGGCGACAATTTATTAATTTTCTACCTAAATCCTAATTATCCTTTTTGTATATAAAACCTGAAGAAGCCCTCTTCTTCCCTGACTCCCAGGTACTTGTGTCCGGTTCGCTCACACCAGCCGGGTAAATCATTTTTTGATCCGGGGTCGGTGCCGACGACCTCAAGAATCTGGCCTGCTTCCATCTTTCCGATAGCCTTCTTGGTTTTCAGGAGCGGCATGGGACAACTCAGGCCTTTTGTATCAAGCACATCATCCGCTTTGATAGAATCGATATTCATTTCCGTTCTCCTCGCAGGCTGTCTGCACTAATAATTTCAGTTCGTTACAACTTTTGAACGATATTCAATCACTGCAAACAGAGCCGATAACAGAAACCTATAATGAATATTCATTCATTATTCAAGGATTTCTACTCTTATCATATTCTTTTGTCAAGAGGATGAAAGACAGAGGGTCGACTTTGTTTGAATGAATGCACCGGGAAACAAAAAAACCTTCAAAATATACATGGCTACTCATGCCTTTATCAGTTCTTCTTCGAGGAGCCGGTCTGCAAATCTCAAAAGAAAATCCCGCTGAGAAATCGTTGCGTAACTGATACAGGAACAGTGAAGATTTGACTGACTGCGCACAAGAAACTCAAAAATCAGCTTATCATCACCAAGCTCGACCCCAAAATAAAAAGGGCCGCAATCTTCATGCCCCAGCTGATCCGGCCCCAAAATATCCTCGGGCACTCTCAGCCAGAACATACCCTGAATCGGCCCGGGAATTATCGTTCTTTTAAGATAACTCTCAATATTGTCGCGTTCCTCTTTACTCAGTTCATCAACGAGAAGCTGCCTCATATCAATTATCCACCCGCAAATCGTCTTTCAAGTTTTTAGTCTTTTCTTTAAAACTCTTAATATACTGATCAAGAACATCATCAGATTCAATAACATAAGGAGTGATCATTATCATCAGTTCTGTTTTTCTAACCTCTTCTGACTGGTATTTAAAAAGCCAACCGAGAATAGGAATGTCCATCAGAAGCGGCACGCCGTTTTCCACAAAAGACTGTTTCTTTTCAATCAACCCACCCATAAGAATCGTCTGGGTGTCTTTCACGGCGAGTTTCGTCTTGATATTTCGTTTGGAGATTTCAGGTGTATCAAGTCCACCGGTGGTATTCTGCGTCGCATCACTAACCTCCTGCTCGATTTCAAGAATAATAATGCCGTTATAGTTGATCCGCGGAGTCACCGTCATAATAATACCGGTATCTTTATACTGTATGGTTCTTGTGTCATTGCCACTGTCATTAATCGTCTCAGAAGTGACAATCGGTACCTGCCGGCCTACATTGACGGTGGCGGTCTCATTGTTTAAAACAAGCACCTGGGGTGATGAAAGAATAGAAACTTCATTGTTATCTGCAATAGTATTGAGAATTCCAATGGCATCCCCTGCACTGTTCAACAAGCTGTAAGTAAATCCGACAGCAGCCGACCCCAAGTCTGTAGGGGGATTGCCACTGCCATCGACACTTGCCACCTGACTCATATTGCTGATATAGTTATTGGTATAGCGACTGTTACCGATATTCATTCTGGCGTTTTCCCTCATTGACCATTCAATACCAAGTTCCCACCCTTCAGAAAGGGTTACTTCGGCAACCAGTACCTCGATGAGAACCTGTCTCGGCAGATTATCCAGGCGTTCGAGGAGCTTGACCAGCCGGTTGTAATCAGCCGAATGGGCCCGGATCAAAATGACGTTCCGGCTGTCGTCGGCAATCAAGGTCGGCTCACCGGCAAAACGCAGGGCCGACTGTTTTGACTTGGATGCGGTTTTACTTTTGGCGGCTGTTCTGGTTGAGGTGACGGGCTTGGCTGTTTTGGACTTGCTGCTACTGGTTGAAGTCTCCGTTGGAGTCGATCCCGACGGGGTAAGGTTCTTTCCTTCAATCAGGGCATTTACCAAATTTGCAAGTTCTGAAGCAACGGAATTCCTGACATTATAAATATAAATATTGTCCCGCCCCTGGGCAGGAACCTTGTCCAGATGATCAACCCATTTCTCCGCCGTATCCAGCAGGAATTCATTATTGCTCACCATGAGGAGCGAATTGACTCTCTCCAAGGTAAGAACCGTAACCCCGTCGTAACCCTTCTTGTTTATCTTCAGCGAAGAAAGGATTTCTAAAAGTTCATCCCGTACATCGAATAAAGGCGCTTTCCCCACTTTTACCAATCTGACCTTAAGAGCTGAAAGGGGTGAGACATCAAGCTGCGCCAGGACTGAAAGGGCGTCAACTATTTTACTTTCATAATCATTAATGATGATGGTGTTAAGATCCACCATGTCGTATGAGGTTCCCTGCTCGGAGAGATAAGGCTTTATCAGCTTGATCGCTTCTGATGAAGCAAGATGCATGATCGGCACAATCTGCATGATGATATTGGCAGTATCGCGCAACTCGTCAATCCGGCCGGCATCATAAATTTTATCGGAAATCGGTTTTTTGGACACGTAAATCATGTCATAAAAACCTTCCTGGCGGATGTCGAGGCCGTTAATGTTCAGGAGTTTCTTGAAAACCTTAAAGAGCTGGTCCCGGGGAATTTTTTTCCCGGAGCGAATGTTGACAACTCCCTTGACCTGCGGGTCTACCATATAGTTGAGGTCGAGAATTTCAGCGACAACCTGGACCACTTCATAAATATCTGCATTATCAAAGTTGAGAAGAACCCCTTCTCCCTGCATGGTTTTCTCCGGGTCAAGCTCCTCGGGCCCGGAAAGATTTTCCAGATAAGGGTTTCCACCTCCTGCAAGCGAGGTCAGATCCTTGATTTTTGGTTCATCAGCCTCATCATCCCTGTCTTCACCTTCAACATCAGCGCTGTCAACCAGGGCGATTTGCTCTTTGGACTTGACGATTTCCTTATTGATCTCTTCAAGGTCAACCCAGGTCTTGGCCAACTTGTCTTTTTGTAATCCGCAACCACCCAGAAACATAAACTGGGGAATAATAATTGCTAAAAGCAGCCATTTATAAATCATAGCGAATCGCATGCACATCTCCCTCTTCGATAAAGCTAAAAAATAACAGTTGAGTATCTAATCTCTTTTCAAGTTCGTGAAAACATTTTTCCCGTACTGTTGAGTAAAAGCATCATAGTTACCGCCTCGTGCCCGGAGGTATAATCGTCGCCCGGGTTCCGGTCCTGGCTGAAGTGGCTGGCGGTCGTCTCACCGACGGCGGCTGAACGCCGGAATCCACCGGAGAATTCCTCTGGGCACTGCCACCGGGCATCGCCGGCTCGACGCCACCACCAACTACGGTGACCGAGGAATCACCTTGCCCCGGCGGGGAAATCCGCTGTTGGTCGGTTGGTTTCTGCAAACCGGAATCCTTTGGCTGGT
Organism: Pseudomonadota bacterium; assembly: GCA_018823135.1. Classification (NCBI taxonomy): domain Bacteria; kingdom Pseudomonadati; phylum Pseudomonadota; species Pseudomonadota bacterium. The sequence continues at coordinate 15,757 of JAHJJF010000037.1, read as the reverse complement.
CCCTCTTTTTTTTGGGGTCATACAGAAACTTTTCAACTACTTCCTCGCCTTTCTCAAATACAATCTTGTTCGGCGTAACCCGCGACACCTTATAGCCGCTGAATACCTCTCCGACGTTTAACTGAGTATACTGATTACGACCGGTCGCGGCCCGGCTCGCCCGCCCGGAGGTCTTTCGCGATGCACCGCCCCTGCCGGCCTGGTAGGAAATCAGTGCCCTGGTCGTCGTGTCGGTAATGATCGAGCCTATATAAGTTACATCATTCACGTCAACATCAACTCCGCCCCCTGTCCGGGATTCAAGGACATCCTCAGCCCCCTCCTCCTCTGTGATCTCGTCAACAAGGGATCGTGCCTGATTAAACAGATATCCGACGTCTAAATCAGAGCGGGTGCCGGACACCGGGGGATAAAAGACCAATTTCGCTATTTCCGGGGCGGAGGTGTCCGCCTCTTCGGAAACAGGTTGCTCAGAAGATAAAAAATCTTCCTGAAAAGCCGTTTTGCCTGCACGCAATACAAACAGCAGCGACAGAAACAATGCTATGACGATGATGATTTTTTGCATAATTTTAGTTGAATCGCCACGCAGCCGGAAAACAAGGTATCCGAGCTACGGGAAATGCGCTCACTGTTCCTGTTCATCTATCCTTGCATCCACCTACCCGTAAAAACATTCGCCTGGATCCAAGATAAAAAGTTTTTCCGTCTTATGAAACTTCTCCAGTTTTATAAAATCCCTTTATCTCAATAAATATCTTCAGGGTCTCGCCCTGCTTATGGGCCTTGAGGGAAAAGCTGTCGATCTTAAAAAGCTGCTTGGATTTATAGAGTTCTGCAATAAACTCGTTAAAAGCGCTCAAGGTCCCGGCAAGGCGCGCCTTGATAAGAATCTCACCATATTCACTTTTTTCTTCACCGCCTTTCCCTTTCGCGCCTGTCTGCGTGATCGGCCGCAGAGATTCCGTCTGCAGCCCTGCATTAACGAGCTTTTCCTGAATCACAATCTGCATGGCCGAGGCGATCTCCTCTTCGGTGCCGCCGCTGAACAGGTATTCTTCGACTTTCTGTTTCCTCTCTTCAAGGGCCGCAACATTTTTACGCATTGCGTCCAAATTTCTGGTGGATAAAAGAAATTTCTCCTGTTGCGCAAGCCTGTTTTCAAGATACTCCCTTTTCTCGGCGTAATGCCCCGCAGCCATCCGGGCAAGGTTCATTCCCAGAAGAACCAGGGCAATGGCAATAAGCACATGTCGAGACTTAAACCGGCTCAATAACTGTTGAATCCTGAACATTACAGTTTGGTCTCCACATGAAAATAGGTCTTGTTCTGCCGCCGGCTGGTTGATTTAAGCTGGGTATCTCCCAGGTTCTGCAACTTGACGGTCAGATCTCCGACATTCTCCGTATACCCCATAACCCGAATCACCGGCTGGTCCTTATCCATCCTGATCATATCCAGATAGGAGTTGAGCGGCAACTCTTTGGTAAGCTTTTCAATAAAACCAATCAAATCGGGATTTTTAAAATCCTTGATCATTTCCTCTGATTTCTGCAACTTCTCCAGTCGCGCACGGAGAGCATTCGCTTCTCGGACTTTCGGGGCGATTTGAACAATTGCCTGGTCAGTCTGTTTAATCGCCGAAAGCAGGCGGTATTCCTTCACTCCTCCCCACGCCAAAACCGCAACTGCATTCAGGACTAGTAAAACCTTGATCACCGTGCGAAGATAATCTGGCCGCCGGAATGATGCCGGCAGCATATTGAAATCCTTTAACGCCGGCTTTCCTTCAAGCAGAGTTGATGCATCAAGAAAAGAACTGCCTTCGGGAGGCGTTGGGTGATAGATCTTTTCAGTCCGGGTAACCTTTGCCAAATCTGCAAAGGAGGGCTCTCCGTAGCAAACAAACCTGTCCTTGAGCTGGGTACCGGAAAAAACAAAGGTTTTCATGAAATGGCTGGGAATCACCAGAGCCCAGTCTTCTTTTCCGATACTTGATCCCACATAACGCTGGCTTTCAGGGAAAAGGCCGGCGATCTGAAACCCCCCTTCGGCAATGACATTAAAATACTCATCAAAGGCATGGGTTTCTGCGGCAAACAGGGAGACGTCATGCATTTCCTTGCCGGGAACTACTGAAAAACTGTACAGCATGGAATCAGGATCAAAAGGGGTCAGGAGGCCGAGCTGATAGCGAATAGCCTCTTTCAGATTCGGTGTGTTGACCGGCAACTGAAATAACTTGTAATACAAAAGGTCTTCAGACACATAAAAAACAACAGTATTTGTCGATACCCCAGCCTCGGCGCAAAAGCGCTCCACCATGTCGCCCAGGCCGGAATCCTGGTCTCTGACGTAAATAATTCTTTCCGGAGCTTCAGGGTGGCTGAGCTCGATGCTGTTTTTAAATATGGTTATTTCCAGTAAATCTCTCATGATCTGCTTTCTTTCCAGGAAAGATATTTTATTCTATCTCCCGACTGCTTTTCAATAATCACCGACACCCTTGTTCCAGGGCCGTAATCTGCGTCTTCTGCCTTCTCCTGCCCAGGATCGGCAAAACCAGTTGCAACAATATTATAATAAATGCTTTCTTGAGTATGTGGTGAAATGGTTGACAGGTATGGGCTTATCACAGCATATCGGTCATTGCCGATTATCGTTTGAGCCATCTGGGCGGACAGGGTGCCGAATTCTTTCTGCATCTCAAAATAAGTGTCCTTTTTTTCCTGGTCTCCTTCCACTATAAAATCAAGCATCGCCGGGGTGAGGCTGTTGAAATTAATTTTACCCTTATATTTTCCTCGAAAATTATGGACGGTGAAAACTGCTTCCGGATCAAATTTCCCCCGAAGAATTTCCATGCCGTTCACCATAAAAACTTCACCCGGATCCTCAAGATTGCCGTTTCTTGGAACATAGGGATCCTCAAGACCTTGATAATAATCCTGCTCAGCCCCGTTTAACCGATGAAAGTCATCGGCATCCCGCCAGTCCAAAAGGGAATCCAGCACAGTGGCGATTTGGTTTTCTTCCAGGCCGTGGTATTCCAGAAATAGCTCCAGCAGTCTGGGTGGCGCGCTGTTCAAATCAATCTTGCCCGCCTCATTGACCACATAATACAGGATTTTCCCCGTAGATAAAGAGGTTTCTTCATATGTATAGCCCAGAAGGTCCTTGTCGTATTCTTCATCATCAGTATTTAAAGGATCGTCAATCAGCCTGAAGATAGCAAGATTGATCCCACCCTGGGCGAGAAACCGTTCGGTTGTCCTTTTTTTGGCATTAAAAGTTATCTTTGTCTCGGTTCTCACCTGCATAATCAGCTGCGAGGCGAGAAACGTCGTGAGCAGCAACACAACAATTACCACAAGAAGCGCAAACCCGTCATTTTTACTGAGACATTCGCCATTGCCGTTCATCGCCGCATTGCTGCGCCATACAGTTAGAATCAGTTTATTCTGTGCGTAAATATTCTTCAAACCCAAAATTGACGCCTTCATAAATAATCTCTTTGTAATCAACATGGCCCGATAAAAATCACTACATTCCGGGCGGGCCCCGTCTGCATCATCTTTGTATGATGCAGACGACACTAGTCCTATCCGTAATTTTGCACATTACATATATCTTTGTGATTCGATGCCGACCCTCTTCACCACAACAAGTTTCCCGGCAATAAAGCAACAGATCTTTTCGCCAAAATTTGCACACTTCAAACCTATTGGGCGAGGGCTAATTTTTCTCCAGAAGCAAGGTTTCAAAATCGCCGTTCTCGCTTGCAACCAGAATCAGGCGGTATTTCCTGCCCTCAAGAAACGGCTCCCCCGATGCGGTGTCAAGCAGCAAACCTGCCTCGCCTGGATCTTCCGGCTGCAATTGCCGCTCAAAGGCGATCAAATCGCTGATGATCTGCGCTCTTTTTCTTTCAACACGGACAATGTTACTCATGGACATGGAGAAATTCTGCAGAATGACCACATACGCAAGCCCCATTATGGTTACCGCGACCAGCACCTCAATCAGGGTAAACCCGCCCTGCTGACATTTCCGGTGATTCCTTTTCCCTGGCATGCGCTCCTGCTCCATGGTCATACACTTTTTGCTCTCTTTCCTGCCCTGTCATCGTTCAGCCGCACGACCACACGGCATTATGATCCGGGGATCTGCGCGGTGGCGCACCGGGGCACGATGTCATAGGATTCTCCCAGGTATTCCAACTGGACGCCGTTTGCCGTGGCCGGGTCATAGGCAAAGGTGATACTCCCGGCATTGTGCAACAAAAGCCGCATATCATCGAAATCCGGGACATACTCATCCTGGTAGTCCGCATTATAAAAATCCCGCTTCTCGGTATAATAAACATCTTCCTCGATGGGGTCATATCTGTATATGGCCAGAACAAGACCTTCCTGCCGGTAAATCATCGGGCTCCGCGTGACAATTTTAAGGATATTCTCCTGAGCGGCAATCATAATCCGACTCTCTGTCTTGTTATACAAGGCACTGTGAATCTGCCGGTGCATAAGGTCCAGAAAAGCGTATTTCCGCTCTATTTCAAGGATTTTATTTTCGCCCTTGGCGGAAAAAGTAATCCCCACATTAAGCACCGAATAGATCATCGTCGAAATCATTCCAAGGAGCAGAACCGCAACCATCAACTCAAATAGCGTCACACCCTGATCCCCGGCGATTATCATTTTTTCCAGGGCATGAAAGCCGCCTGGCCTTGCAGGCAATTTCCCTGGTCTGCGCAAAAGGGTATGGATATTCATTGCGGGTCTTTTCATTGGGAAATCGGCAGTCCGGTCAACGGGTCAAGGACTATCGTCCGTATCTTATCGCCCTTGATAAATGTCAAAATCGCAGGCGTTGCATGCCCCTCGGGAAAAAAGACCACATGGGCGGGAACCATGGTCAAACTGTCATCGTCGCCAAAATCACATTCCACAACCTTGTTCAACCCGCCTGAAAGGCGGATGATCCTGCCGTCGGATTCATCCAGGTCCAGATGCACTTCCACCCCCTTGGTCACCGCGATCAGTCGGGCCAGGCGAATTGTTGCCATGATCTGCTGGGTCTGCTTGCGGACATTGAGACTGTCAAGGAATCTGCCGGCGCCCGGTGCAGCCAGGGCGGACAATATCCCCAGCAGCAACAAAACGACGAGCAGTTCAATAAGGGTAAACCCTTTATGATTTCGGAAAATGCCGTGCACTTGGGCCATGTTAATAATTATTACTCGATATACCCCGTCTTAATAGATGAAATCGCCTACCACGTTTTTCTCGAAATCGAAAAAGGACCGGTTCGGACCGGTTTTCCATGCATTACGGAAGATGACAGGAAGGTAGGGGAAAACCCATGAAATAAGCCTTATCCGGCTATATCGTTGATGCTCAGGATGACCGAGAGCATTGAAATAACCACATAGCCGGCGATAACCGCAATTACCAGAATAAACAGCGGCTCAATCAGCGCAATGATTCTCTTTATTTTATTTCGAAGATCCTTTTCGTAATGATCCGCGATCTGGCCGCAGACCTGTCCCACCTGCCCGGACTCCTCACCGATGGACAGAAGATCGGCCGCAAGTTCCGGAAACAGTCCCTCGCTTTTCAGTTTCTGCCCCACCTGCCGGCCTTCCTTCAGCGCTTCAGTGGCGCGCTTGAGCAACCGTTGAAATTCCAGGTTGCCGGCAACGCCGCTGCTGATTTTTAACGCGGTTGACAAATGCACGCCGTTTTCAACCAGTACCTGAATAGTCCTGAAAATCCGGGTGGTTTCCAGCGCCTTGACAAAACCTGAGAGCAGCGGCAGTCGGATGGAAAACCGGTCCAGGGCAATTTTCCCTCCCTTGCTTTTTATGAACAGAACCGCACCGATTATCGGCGACAAGGCGATCCCCAGCGAAATAAGCATATTGGAACTGATAAATTTTGCAACGCTCATCAGTATCTGCACATGAAAGGGAAGTTGTCGACCCACACCTTCAAAAAGTATCTCAAAACGGGGAAGAATCGTGGTCAGCAGAATAACGATGGAAATTGATCCCACCAGCAACAGAATAATCGGATAAATGGAAGCCGAAATAATGAACTGTTTCAATTCCTGAAAGGTTGACTGATACTCGGATATTTCGGTGAGCATCGCCGGCAGGATACCGCCCTCTTCGCCGGCCTTGGCTATATTGATATACATCGGTGAAAAATATTTAGGGTAATCCGCCAGGGCCTGGGAAAAAGATTTTCCTTCCTTGAGTTTTCTTTCAATCTGCCCGGCAAAATCCTTGAATACCAGTTTATTGCTGTGGTGCTTCATTATGCGCAAAGATCCGTCAAGGGACAGGCCGGCGTTTAAGAGCAGCGAAATCTGATTGGTAAAAAATTCGATATCCGTGCTGGTGATCTTTTCTTTCCTGAATTTATCCAGCGAGATAAAGCTCTTCCTTCTCCCCCGGTGCCGTTGAATCTCCAGGGGCCGCAAGCCCTGCATAATCAGACGCTTGGCAACGGCTTCTTTATCAACATCCTCAAAGACCCCTTCCTTCAGGGTATTTTCAGAATCCAAGGCTGTGTAGCTAAACAGTCCCAACTTCAACCCCCCTGCTCACTCGCATTACCTCGGACAGGGTTGTAAGGCCTTCGCTTACCTTTAGCAGGCCGTCGACAAACATTGTCTCAAACCCCTGTTTTTCAGCTATGTTCCGTAATTCTATAAGGTCAAGTCCCTTGGATATGCCGCGGTTGATCGCATTATCCATGGTGAGAAACTCATACAGCCCGACTCGCCCGGTATAACCCGAACCGCTGCATTTCTGGCACCCCTTGCCTTCGTACATCTCAAAATCCTCTGCATCGATTTTGCCGATAAAATCCGAGACCCGGCCGCGTTTTTCTTTACAATGAGGACAGATGCGCCGCACCAGCCGCTGCGCCATTATCCCTCGCAGGGAGGATACCAGCAGGAATCCCTCAACACCGATATCAATCATCCGGATAACTGCGGATATTGCATCATTGGTATGCAGGGTGCTCAAAACCATATGGCCGGTGAGTGAAGACTGCACGGCGATTTCCGCGGTTTCCAGATCGCGGATCTCACCGATCATGATTACATCCGGATCCTGACGGACAATGGAACGCAGCCCCTTGGCAAAGGTGAGGTTGATTTCAGGCCGCACCTGGATCTGGTTAATCCCCTGCAGCTGATACTCAACAGGATCTTCAATGGTGATGATCTTGTTATTCCCGGAATTGATGTGATTCAAGGCGCAATACAGCGTCGTGGTTTTGCCGCTGCCGGTGGGGCCGGTAACCAGAATGATGCCGTCCGGCAGGGAAACCATTTCCTGGAACCTTTTTTCTATATTGGCTCGCATCCCCAGATGGCTCATATCAAGAATGATATTGCCCTTCTCAAGAATACGGATAACCACCCCCTCACCATGCACCGTGGGCATAGTTGAAACCCGGAGGTCAATTTCCTTGCCGGAAATTCTCAAAGAAATCTTGCCGTCCTGAGGCAGGCGGCGCTCGGCAATATCCAGTGCGGCCAGCAGTTTCGTTCTTGAAATGATCGCCGGCTGCATGGAGGCAGGCGGAATTTCATAGTCCTGCAGAATGCCGTCAACCCGGAAACGGATAAGAAGTCCGTCTTCAAAGGGCTCCATATGAATATCGCTTGCCCGACGGTTAACCGCGGTATCAATCAGATTATTGACATACTTGATAACCGGCGCCTCAGAAGCCATGTCCTTGAGTTTATCGACATCCGCCTCGTCTACAACAAGTCCGGCTTCTTCTACTTCATCCAGAACCAGACCGTAATTTTCGTCAACGATTTTCTTGATCTTCGACTCAAGAGTTACCTGCACCGTAAACGGCTCCCCGATCAACACATTGGCGGCAGAAATAATGTCGCCGTCCAGGGGATCGCTCAACAGGAGAATATTCTTTTCATCACGCCGCTTGATCAACGCCATGGGGTGCTCCCGGTGAAACATCTTGGTGAAATTCACCGGCAGATATTCATCGTCCGGGTCCGGAGTATAAATGGGAATGGCAAGCTGCTCCGACAAAGCTGAAACCATGTCTTCTTCACTGACAAAACCAAGGGAAATGAGGATTTCACCAATCCGGTTGGGAACCGTACTCTGGTGGGCCAGGGCTCGCTCCAATTGGTTTTGCTGAAGTTTTCCCTCTGCAATCAAAACTTGGCCGATTGCCTGTTTTCCCGGAAAAATGATCGATGTATGCATAAAAACTTCTTCCTTTGTAAAATCGAACTCTCAAGGCGGAATAGTGTATCAATAGGGATTGTTGCGTAGACTTCCTGTTCACTGGACCACTTCAAGGCCCTTTTTGTTTCAACCTATTAATACTAAAATCTCAGTAACAAGGCGAGTTATTTCCATTTTATAACCATTTGAATGCGTTACCGCAAATTGCATTTAAATTCGCTTTCGTACACGATGGAGAGGTTGTGAGTATCCGCGAGGGAGTATAATTGTTATTAACCAATGACGCCTTACAAAGCAATTAATACAACTCTTCATTGATAATACTGATAATATCAACTCCGTGATCAGGTTAAATTTGACTTCGTTTTTCTACCAAATTATGGTGTATGACGAAACTATCAACCCAAAAACCATCGCACAGGAGATTTCAATGTCCGACAACTGTCTTTTCTGCAAAATCGTCAAAGGTGAAATCCCTTCCAGAAAAATCTATGAAGACGATGCCGTCTATGCCTTCTGGGATATCAACCCTGAAGCGCCCAAACATTTTCTGGTCATTCCCAAGAAACATTTAACCGGCCCGTCCGATGTTGCCGCCCAGGATGAAACCCTTGCCGGAAAACTGATCAGCACCGGCGCCAGGCTCGCACATGAAAACGGCATTGATAATTTTCGCCTGGTGATGAACAACGGCGCCGGGGCGGGCCAGACGGTTTTTCATCTCCATATGCATGTGCTTGGCGGCCGGCCTATGGGTTGGCCTCCGGGGTGAAAGATAGTGCAGAGAGATGAGTACTGAGTTTTTTTACTACTTACTATTTTTCACTCAGCACTCAGCACTCAGCACTCATAACTAATCACTTGGATTTAACTATGCCTCCAATCGTCTCATTCATCGGCAGACCGGACAGCGGCAAGACCACCTTGCTTGAAAAAATTATCCCCATGCTGATCACTTTCGGTTACCGGGTGGGAATCATCAAGCATCATGTCCACGCCTTTGAAATGGACAAACCGGGCAAGGATACCTGGCGCCTGAAACAGGCCGGCGCAAGAACTGTTGCCCTTTCATCGCCCGCGGCAATCGGAGTTATCTCCGACACCGGAAGGGACCTGGCCCCTGAGGAAATCGCCGAAACGTATTTCAAGGATGTAGATATCGTGCTTACCGAAGGATACAAACAGGGCAATGCGAGAAAAATTGAAGTATTTCGCAGAGACCTCTACGACGAACCCCTGCCGGGCAGAGATTCAACCTGGCTGGCATTTATCAGCAACGATCCGATACCAGGAGAAATGCTTCCGGTCTTCAATCCCGAGGACATTTCAGGACTTGCCGACTTTCTGGTCAAACACATCATTTCTCCGGACTGAAAATCCACTGGCTGATAATGGTTCACATGCAACAACATATTTCTCTGAACACGATAACCGGTGTCATTCTGGCCGGAGGAGAAAGCCGCCGCTTCGGCTCCAATAAGGCCCTGGCACTCTATAACGGCAAACCCCTTCTCGCCCATGTCGCAGCCACCATGGAGAAAATTTTCACCAACCGCCTGCTGGTGACCAACACCCCGGATCTATTCAGGTTTATCAACTGGCCGATGACCGGCGACATCTATAATGGCTGCGGTCCCCTTGGCGGCATTCACGCCGCCCTGTCAAAGACTGCAGCCTCACAAATTTTTATCACCGGTTGCGATATGCCACTGATCAATCCTGAAATAATCCGCTTTCTGTGCGGCCTTAGCGGCGATTGGGATGTTGCTCTGCCCTGGCTGGAAAAAGGTCCGGAGCCCCTTCATGCTGTTTACCGAAAAACCGCCCTGCCGGCATTTGAAAATGCCCTGGCTGCAAAACAAAATAAAATTGTCCAGGTTCTTGAAAAGGTTACGGTGCGAAAAATCTCCATGGAAGAAATCCTTGCCGTCAGCGATGGTTTATCTTCCTTTGCAAATATCAATAAACCCCATGAATTGCAGGCGTTAAAACCAGAGTGAGGTCATGAAACTTTCTTTTCAGAATGCGCGGGCAGCAATTCATCGCTTTGCGACGCCGAGCAATACCGAGCTTGTCCCCATTGAAAACTCCTCCGGAAGAGTGGCGGCGCAGACCCTTAAATCCCGGCACAACACCCCGGCATTTATTCAGTCCTCAATGGATGGCTTTGCAGTAAAATACCTCGATATTGCCGACAAATCCTTGCCACGCCTTACAATCAGCGGGGAGAGCGCCGCCGGCAATGCGCCAATCACCCGGCTCCAAAAACATTCCGCCATGCGCATTATGACCGGCGCCAGACTGCCTCAGGGGGCAGATACCGTTGTCCCTCTTGAACATTGCTCTGAGGAACGAGGGTTTGTGACTATTCACCGTCTGCCGAAAATTTTCGCCAATATCCGCAAACCCGGTGATGATTTCAAAAAAAACCGGGTGATTATCAAAGACGGCAGCGAAATTTTTCCGGATCATCTGCCACTGCTTGCTGAATATGGTTATTTTGAATTCCCGGTTTACCAGAGGCCGGATATTGCCGTGCTTACAACCGGGTCCGAACTCATATCTCCGGGCACGGCAATTGCTTCGGGGCTGGTGGTCAGCGGCAACAATTATCTTCTTCAGGGGCTTCTAAAACAGCACCGGATTAAATGTTCGATTTACGGGCCGGTTGATGACAATGCAGATCTTCTGCGCTCAGCACTCACCGGGATAATCGCTTCTTCAGCCAGGATAATTATCACCACCGGCGGCACCGGCCCCGGGAAATATGATCTGATCGGTGCAGTATTTGAACAGCTTGCAATCAATACGATCTTCAGCGGGATTGCCATGCGGCCAGGCAGCGGCGCAAAATTCGGCATACTTGCCGACAAACTGATCTTTGCACTTCCCGGCCCGCCGGGCGTTGTGCGACTGCTGTTTAATGAACTGGTCCTGCCTGCCCTGAAAAAAATGCAGGGCCTGAAAAAACAGCTCCCATCGATAATCAAGGCCGAGGCCGAAGAAAATATTGTATTGAAAAAAGGCTGTTTTCAACTCAAAGGGGGGATTTTGCGCACAGATAATGGCAGATTAAAAGTTCGGCCGGCGCAAAAATATGAGGCGATTGATTGTGTGATTTTGCTTCCGGCGCATCGAAGCAGGATACGCCCGGGAGAACAGGTGCATGTCCACCTGACGTAAAATTACTGCTTAAAAATCCAGGCACACCCTATGGTTTTGAAAGATTCTTCCCAGGCCGAAGAAAATTAAGACTCTCGTTGGAACCGTGGGGATCATGACATTCCAGGCAGTTGGGAGATTCAAAGGTATGTTGTGTTCCCGTCCCTTTTTCGTGACAGATTTCACACATACCTTCTTTTTTTTGGGTAAAGACTCCTGCTGCGGACACTGTACAATTTGCCCCGGCCGGTTCATGGCAGACCACACAGGCTTTGACTCCGGCCTGCTCCGCGGCCGTCGGCCCATGAAGATGTTTGTATTTTGTCAGATTCTCATGACATTTCCCATCGACACATGTACCTGCCGACGCGGCAGAGGAAAAGAATGTTGCCGCCAGCAGCAGAAGTGAAAGAATTGCCATTGGCATGATATTCAGCTTTACGGCAAAAAGTGGCCGCAAACATTTTTTGCGTAACGTATTCATAGTATCAATCATTATCTTTAATTTTTTTATGATATGGTTTGCAAGGAGATCTTTTTTTGAAAATTCTTTGTCACAATGCCTTGTGAATACAATGTAAAAATTAGACTGTCAAGGATAAAGCCGAACCATTAAAAGCATCGCCTTGCACCTGTTGAAATATCATTACAATTTCAATTTTTTCTGAACGAATCCTTACCCGCACTAGTCTGTTTTTTCTCATAACCTACTGTTAATAAATCATAAATTTCTTCTTCCACCTTTTTTCAAGCCGAAGCCCCAGAGAATAAGGCTTCTATATCCGGACAGGATGTGATAGGAATTTCAATAAAAAGTTCTCTTGGTTTCTCTGTTGATCTCAAGGGTAAATCTCGTTCTTGTCTCATGGAGACTTATGGCTTCAGACAACCAGTTGACCGAAATTGACTCTCCGGCCTCCCCAGAGCCTTTGCCTTCGGATTGTAAACGCCGAATCCTGCTCCATTGTTTAGCCGCGGCAATTCTCTCGGTTACGGTTTTTGCTGTTTACTCAAATACCCTGCACTCTCCTTTTCTTTTTGACGACCGCACAAATATCCTTGAAAACCCCGCAGTCAGAATAACCTCACTCACCTTTGAAAATTTTTTCACCGCCGGCTTTAAAAGTCCGGCAATGAATAGGCCGGTGGCCAATATCAGTTTGGCGCTGAACTATTATTTTCATGGCTATGATGTCTTCGGCTATCATCTTGTCAATATTTTGATCCATATACTCGCGGCAATCTGTATATATTTCCTTGCCCAGAACATCCTTGAAATTCAGATTAAATCAGGAAACGAACAAGAAACCCACTCTTTCCTGATCCCGCTTCTGGCGGCACTGATCTGGGCCGTCCACCCTATTCATACACAGTCTGTAACTTATATAGTTCAAAGAATGAACAGCCTCGCGGCGCTGTTTTATATCCTGTCTGTTCTTCTCTACTCAAAGGCTCGCGTCACTGATTCAAAAACCTTTGGCACATTATTCTTCTGCGGCTCTGTGCTAGCAGGCTTTTTAGCCCTGGGCTCCAAAGAAATTGCCGCCAGCCTGCCGCTGTTTCTGTTCTTATATGAATGGTTTTTTTTCAAGAATCTCAACCGCCGATGGATCAAACGCCAGCTACCGGCAATAATCTTCATACTACTCTGCTCGGCGATTCCCGCTCTTCTCTTTCTCGGCGGGCAACCGGTGGACAATATTCTTTCAACCTATGCGCAGCGGGATTTTACAATCACAAACAGACTGCTCACCGAACCAAGGGTTATTCTCTATTACTTGAATCTGCTCATCCTGCCCCTGCCATCCCGTCTGAGTCTGATCCATGACCTGCCGGTTTCCTCCTCTCTTCTAACCCCTCCGCCAACCTTATTTGCAATCCTCACCCTGACCGGAATTGCCGCCGCAGCTATTTACAAGGCAAAAACCCATAGGATTTTCGCCTTCTGTCTCCTGTGGTTCCTCGGAAACCTGCTCATCGAGTCGTCAGTTCTCGGCCTTGAAATAATTTTTGAACACCGCACCTATCTGCCGTCAATGCTTCTCGGACTCTTGCCGGCTTTGCTCATCCTGAAGTTTCCCCGGCATAAACCCCTGGCGATATCAATGCTCCTCATCTTGGCAATAGTATTTTCCATTTGGACCTACCAGCGAAATTTCGTGTGGAAGGATGCAGTAACCTTCTGGAAAGATTGTGTCGTAAAAGCCCCGAGTTCCCTCCGCGCCCATAATAATCTCGGCCTTGTCCTTGCTGACGAAGGCAACTTCAGTGAAGCGGAAAAACATTTTTCTGAAGCCTTAAAAATAGCACCGGGCTATGTTGATGCCCGTTTAAGCCTTGGAGTCGTTTTAAAACGTCAGGGACGATATTCAGATGCTGCCGCGCAATACCGCAACCTCCTGATAAACGATCCGTATAATGCCCGGGCCCATAACAACCTGGGAATCATCCTCAAGATTCAGGGCAATCTGGACCAGGCGGTTTACCATTATAAGGAAGCATTGCGCATCAGCCCGGCATACGCATTTGCCCATCACAATCTGGCCAATGCTTTAAAAATTCAGGGTAATTTGCAGGAGGCGGCCTACCATCACGCCCGGGCCGCACGGCTGGATCCGGAACTTGCCAGGGCACGAGGCTCACTTCTTAAAACAGAGACAGGAAGAGAATGAAGGTTCAACTTAAATGAACGGCTTAACGATGTTCTTTATCAATGTGCATATTCATCCTGCCTGGAGAGAACAATCACTTTCCCTTCTTGAGTACAAATTTGAGTAAGGCCAAACCAGATTTTTTGAAACAGCTTCACATCAAATTGAGTTACTTCCCTGCCCTTTTCCGTATACAGAGTTTCCTCTTCCAACAATCGCGATAAAAGAGCAAATCCCCATCGTGATTTATCCGAAGCGTTCAATCCTCCGGCTTGAAGTTCCAGCAATCCCGCACTGCGACCCTCTATCTTCACCCCTTTCAAAAAATTTATTATCCTCGCAATGATAAAAAGGGTAAACAGATCTCCACGCTGGCAATGCTCTGTTTCCATCGCCATGGCAGTTGAGCGGGAGCGAAAGATATCTTCCTCGGTCATTTCCGGAAATGACTGGGCAATGGGCGACCCCGGAGTGAGATAGAAGATCGACACGCCGATGAGCACCGGTTCCCCTGCCAGCAACTGCATGGTGTCGATCATCCCGCTAAGCGTCTCGCCGGGCAGCCCCAGGATCTGGTAGGCGGTAATCTGAAAACCGAGATCCCTGGCGATCCTCACAACCTCGCTGAATTGCGCAACCCGGTGAGGCCGATTCAGGGAATTAAGCATCCGCTGGTCGGCGCTCACCAGGGCCAGATTCAAATGGGTGAAACCGGCGCTCTGCATGAGCTGCAATGTCTCTTCATCCAGATTCTTATACGATATGCCGTTCATGGCCAGAAGCTGGATATCCCGGTCCGGGAAAGTTTGCATAATCAATCGACAGAGCTCTTGAATCCCGGTGCGGTCAAAGGTCAGGTTATCGTCTTCAAAATCAAAAACCCGAAATCCTGCCGCATAGCGCTGTTCCATCTCCGCAACCACTGCCTCCGGATTCCTGCGCCGGTAACTTTTCCCAAAGGTTCGATGTACCGAACAGAATGAGCATTGATGCGGACAGCCGCGCGACGTGAGAATCATGCATATGGGCCGCCCTTCAAACAAATATTTTTCTGGGATGCAATCGGAAAGATCCGGTGCAGGTATCTCTGCTAACGGATAATTGTCTTTAACTGGATTATGAATCAGCCTGCCTGCCTTTTTATATCCAAGATTGGGCACCGACTCAAAACCTGCCCCGGCTTTCCAGGCCTTGAGAAACTCAACCAGGGGGCGTTCCCCCTCGCCTCGGATAATAAAGTCGATATCAGGGTCTTCCAGCATCATCTCCGGGGCGCAGGACACATGGGAGCCGCCAACAATGACTGTCGCCTGCGGGCAACTGTTTTTCACTGCCCGGGCGGTTCGCAGGACTTCCCGGTAGTATGGCGAAAACAGCGAGGAAATCCCGACAATATCGGGATTGATCCCATTGACGTCTTGGGCAATTTCTTCAAAGGACGCGCCGAAATGATAATACTGGTGGAAGGTGGAAAACGGGCTTGCATCCACCTGGGCGTAATACTCCTTTAAATAGGCTAATTCCTTTGGCAGGGGAATCGTCTTCCGGCCCCAGCCGTGGTGATAATCCCGGATAATAACTTCAAACTCGGGCAGATGTTTTTTGACCGCGGCTTTAAGATATGCCAGACCGATGGGCTGTAACCTGATATCGGTCTGGTAGAAATCCTCAACCGGCGGCTGGATGAGCAGGAGTTTCGGC
>JAHJJF010000036.1 GCA_018823135.1 Pseudomonadota bacterium | reverse complement strand
GTTTCGGCCCGCAGTATACGCGGTCCAAGGGTTACGGAGCTGAAGCCGTTTTGGGTGGCAAGCGCAACTTCATCTTTTCTGAAACCGCCTTCAGGGCCGATGAGAAACAGTAAAGAATTCTGAGGATTCATGCTTTCAAGGGGATGAAGCTGATCAAGGGAACGACTGTTTTCGTCTTCCCAGAAGATTATCTTCCGGTCAAATTCATTGGCTGATGTCAGCAGAGATTGGTAATCCGAGATCGGCTGGATTTTCATGGGCACCGGACGGTTTGATTGTTTGCAGGCTTCAAAAGAAATCCGTTCCCATCGGGACAATTTATTGTCCCTGGTTTGTTTCGCGGTGCTGTGTGCGGAAACAAAGGGGAAAAGTGAATGGATACCCAGTTCGGTTGCCTTCTGGATGATCAGGTCAAACTTTTTGCCGGTAAGAAGGGCCTGGCCGAGGCAGACTTCCGGGCCGGTGGGTTTCGCTGGTTCTGAAGCGGTGATTCGAACTTCGACTTGCGTTTTAGCCAATTTTTCAATATCAGCCGTGTAGATATTGCCGCTGCCGTCAAAAAGCCGGATTGATTTTCCCGGAGCAAGGCGGAGCACGTTTTTAATATGATGCGCTTCCGTATCGGTGAGTATTGCCCGGTCGCCGGTTATTTTGTCTGGATCTACGAAAAAACGTCTCATGGTTGTTTTTTTGTGAAACGGATTGCAACCCACTCATCTTTATGGAGCCGGTCTTTGAGATCCAGCCCAACCTTGCAGTAGTGTCGGATAATATTGCTCTCCTGTTCCCCTTTGAGTATTCCGGAAAGAACGAGCTGGCCGTTTTGTTTGAGTCTGCAGGCCAGCACCGGCGCAAGTTCAATAAGCGTATCATGAATAATGTTTGCCAATACAAGGTCAAAGTCGGAATCCAGGTCGGTGAGGCTGTCGTCGCTTGCGGTGACTTTGCTTTCGAGATGGTTGTTGGCGATGTTGTCGCTCGCGGTCGCTACCGCATCCGGATCATTATCAAGGGCAACGACTTTCTTCGCCCCCAGAAAGGCGCAGGCCATGGCAAGAATTCCGGTGCCGGTGCCCACATCAAGCACTTTTGGCGGGAGATCATTTCCGGTATAGATCCGGTCGATATATTCAAGCACCATTTTCGTGCTCTGGTGCAAACCGGTGCCAAAGGCCATGCCCGGGTCAAGTTCGATTATGGTTTCATTATTCCCGGCAGAATACTCCTCCCATGAAGGTTTAACAGTGATCCGTTCAGTGATGCGGACGGTCTTGAAATGCTCTTTCCATTTCTGGCCCCAGTCGATTTCTTCCAGGCTTTCGGTGGCCACGGAAATCGGCGGATACCCCGGGAATAATTTATTCAGGTCCGTTAGATACGATTGCAGCTTTTGCTGTTTCCGGTGCAGGTCGGAATTGTCTTCCAGGTAACCGATAAGGGTTTCAGTGTTGTCGCTGGAATCACCAAGTTCAATTCCCGATTTGCAGAGTTCCGCGAGAAAGGTCGACAGGGCTTCGGTGAGAACCGCAGGGGCCTGGAGAGTAATTTTAATCCAGGATCTGGGTGGGCGGTGTTTGAATAGGTCTGATTGCATAGAGTTGTGGAAGTTAATACTCGATTATGGGGTCTTGTTTTTACAAAGCGGTTGATCCGCGGTGATGCTTTCGATTGTCCAGGGGGATTCGGCGTGAAATTCTTTGGTTCTTTCCGGACAGTTGTTCTGGTTGCAACAGGAGCAGCACGATGGTTCACAGGGGTCCAGATGAATCATTACGTCACCGTCTGCACCAAGGGTATCAAGCAATGCGCCGGCAACCCGTTTTTCAATGCTGTGGGCTTTTTGGAGCGGCAGGAAATTCGGCAGGGTGATATGCAGATCGATATGATGATAATTTCCTGAGCGTAGGACTCTCAGCTTATGGGGGCAGAGCCAGTTTTCATCTTCAATCAGTCTGAGGGCGTCAGTCACCCGGTCAAGGATTTCCGGGTCAGCTTCATCCATAAGATTTTTTATGGCTTTTCGTGTAAGCCGGAGCCCGGGAATGAGAATATTGATTGCCACCAGACAGGCAATGAGCGGATCAATCCAGAGAATGCCGGTGACCCGGACCAGAATCAGGCCGATTATTACTCCGGCGCTGGTATAAAAATCAGTCAGCAGATGATGGCCGCTGGCGACCAGTGCCTCGGATCTGGTTTTTCTGCCTTGATACAGCAGGTAACGGCCCTGAATAAAATTGACTATTCCGGCGCCCAGCAGGATGATAATTCCAAGGTCAAGACGTTTCGGGGCCTCCGGGGTGAAAAAAGACGGCACTGCCTCGATGAGGATGATAATTCCGGCAAGAAAGATCAGGCCGCCTTCAAGCCCGGCTGAGAATGATTCTATTTTTCCGTGACCGTATGGATGGCACTGGTCGGCCGGTTGGTTGCTTATTGTCAGGCTGAAAAGGAGAAAAAAGCTTGTGGTAACATTAATGATCGATTCAATTGCATCGGAAAGCGCAGCTTTAGATCCGGTAATGAAGAAGGCGATAAATTTGCAGATCAGTAATATGATGGAGATGGCAATCGTAAGGATTGCGGCGTTTTTTCCGGTTGTAGTATTTACCATGGCTCAAATGTATGATAGTTCCTTGTTGCAATCAATAAGATTCTAATGGATGGATTAAATAATGGATGAAGCAAAACTGAAAGAAATTCTTGAAGCGGTACGCGCCGGTGGTCTCAGTGTCGAGCAAGGGTTCAAGAGCCTCAAGCATCTGCCTTCGGAGTCATTGGAGTTTGCTTGCATCGATCATCATCGGCGGATCAGGACCGGTATGCCCGAGGTGGTTTTCGGTGAGAATAAGACCGCCGAGCAGATTGCCGGGATCATGAAAAGCTTGATGCGGGATTCTGCTGTGGCTTTGGCAACAAGGGTTGCTGCTGACAAGGCAAAAGCTGTGTGCGAAAATCTTGCCGGGCTGATTTATTACCAGGAATCCCGGATGCTGGTTGCCAATGAGGAAAAGGTTGCGGTGAATCCCGAGGCAAGAGGCACGGTGCTGGTAATCTCTGCGGGAACCTCGGACATGCCTGTTGCTGAAGAGGCGTTTATCACGGCGCGATGCCTGGGGAATCCCGTGGAAAAACTCTACGACGTGGGAGTTGCCGGAATCCATCGGCTTGTCTCACAGATGAAACTTATCGAAGCTGCAACGGTGCTGGTGGTTGTGGCCGGCATGGAAGGTGCCCTTCCCAGTGTTATCGGCGGTCTCACCGGAAAACCGATCATCGCCGTGCCCACCAGCGTCGGCTATGGCACTGCTTTCGGCGGCATAGCCGCTCTCCTCGGGATGCTCAACAGCTGCGCTCCAGGGGTTGCAGTGGTCAACATCGACAATGGTTTCGGCGCCGGCTGCATGGCCTCGGCCATCAACCGGGCCTGACCGGCAATAATTGTGATTCCCTATCAGTGACTGCCTTGTTGACATATTTTTGAATATAAGGATAGGATAGGAACAAAGACGGTTGAGTACCGACAAGTGCATCAAACGTCAGACAAAGAACATAGCCGGTCTTTGTTTCCTAGGAACCCTGGACATAAGGTGCAGGATGAAAGAGTGCTATTCCTTAACTGTACGATTTGTTTTCAGGGTGTATCTTTTTGTTGTTCCTCTCCTGCTCATGCAATTCTCTGCTGCTCCTGTTGCGGCTGCGGCAGAAACCTCCGGGTTTGACGTCCTTATCCTCAATTCCTATCATTCCGGTTATTCCTGGTCCGACGCAATCATGATCGGAATACGGGAAGGTTTTGCCGAAAGGGTTTTCTCCATCACGAAAAGGGGGATTAAATGACACAGCAAGACGTCCTCAACATATCATTACAGGATTGGGAACAAACATTCGACGCCATCACCGACTTCGTCTCGGTCCTTGACAGGGAATTCCGCATTTTGAAGGTCAACCGTGCCCTGGCCGAATTTCTCAAAACGACTCCGGAAAAGCTCATTGGAAGGCACTGTTATGAGATCATGCACGGGCGCACCTCCAACTGGGACGGTTGCCCGCATGAGCGCATGCTGATTGAAAAACGGCCTGTCACCCTGGAGGTGGATGATCCCTATATCGGCGTTCCTCTCCTGGTGACAGCATCACCCATTTTTAACGACAACGGTGACCTTATCGGGTCGGTTCACGTTGCAACGGATGTTTCATTTCTGAAAACCATGCAGAATAACCTGACCATCAGGAACCGGCAGATGGAGGCGTTGAACAATCTGAGCCGTCAGGCCATAAGAAATCACAGGTTGAGTGAAGTTATTCCCGTGGCATTGGCCGGCATCGAAAAGGCCTGCTCGCCTGATCTCACCCTTTTTTATCTGAAGAAGGGGCAGTGGCTGGAGCTTCATGGAGTTCTTCCGGAAAATTCGGAAAATCTGAATGAAAAAAAGCTGGTTGGCGAATGTCTCTGCGGTCTGGCAGCGGAAGAGGGCACGCCTGTCTTTTCAAATGATATTCACCAGGATGGACGCTGCACCCTCTCGGAATGCAAGGACGCGGGCATGCGTTCTTTTGCGGCCCTGCCGCTGGTGCTGGATGGGTCCATCATCGGCGTGATCGGCATGGCTTCCAGGGCGGAACGGGATTTTTCCGTTGAGCGACCGTTTCTGGAAATCTTGACGGCAACCGTCAGTGTGGTCTGCCAGAATTCTTTTTTAATCGAAAAGCTGGAAGAACAATCCGGGCTGCTGGAAGATAAAGTCAGTGAACGCACCGAGGAGCTTGAAAAGAGGAACAGCGAACTGGAAAGGCTGAACAGACTTTTTGTGGACCGGGAACTTAGAATGCTATCTCAAGGAAAAAATCAGGGAGCTGGAGCGGAAGGAGAAAGGCGTGAGCGATAGTTCATGACCGGACTGTATCGCGCATATCTCGCTTACGGGTTTACCGCGGTCTGCACTCCAGGCGGAAGTTTCAAGATTGCTTTGGCCTACTGCGACAGGACATCTGCATGAAAAAAAGCCTCTTCTTTTTTCTCATAATCAGCTTTGTTGCTTTATGTGTGTATTTGTTCAATGTTTTTTACGGCGAGGCTGAAAAAAACGCCATAAGGCAATTGAACGAACAGCAGCAGATACATGCCCAACAGGCGTCCCAGGGGATCGGGGATTTTTTTCAGACGTGGACGGGCATCCTGAATTCGTTCGCGAAGATGGATGAGATCATCAGCGTTGACGATGACGGCAAACGCCTTATGGCCCTGTTTTATGAGGCGCATCAGGAGCAGATCAGGTCGATAACCAGGGTGGATGAAAGGGGCCGGATACTGCATACGGTACCCCATAATAATTCGGCAGGAAGCGACATCTCAAGCCAGAAACATATGCAGGAAATCCTGCGGGATCACAAGCCCGTGGTGAGCGATGTGTTCAGGGCTGTCCAGGGGTTTGACGGAGTTGCGCTCCATGTGCCGGTGTTCAAGGGCACGGCGTTCAAGGGCACCATCGCCATCGTCATCGACTTCGAAAGCCTGGCCAAACGATATCTGGAAGCAATAAAGATCGGCCGGACTGGCTATGCCTGGGTGGCCGGGCACGACGGCACCATACTCTACAGCCCGGTCCCGGGGCTTGCCGGCAAATCCCTCTTTGATGCCTTCAGAGATTATCCCGCCATTCTCTCCATGGGCAAAGACATGCTCCAGGGTCATCAGGGAACCGCCACCTATATCTTTGACCGTATCGCTGATAAAACGGTGCAGCCGGTGAAGAAGTATGCCGTCTTCATGCCCATTCCAATCGTCAACAGTTTCTGGTCCATAGTCGTGGCCTCTTCCGAGGACGAGGTTCTCTCTTCTCTGGCTTCTTTCAGAAACAGGCTTTTTGGGGTTATCGGGCTGATTCTGTTCGGCGGTGTGCTTTTTTCGATAATCAGCGCCAAGGCCTGGCTGATAGTCGCTGAGGAGAAAAAGCGCCGGAAGGCGGAGGCGGAACTGCGGGAAAGCGAACAATACAATCGCCTGCTCTTTGCGTTATCCCCCATGGGCCTTGCCCTGTGCCGGATGGATGGCGCCCTGGTGGATATCAACCCCGCATACGCGGCGATCATCGGCCGGTCGGTGGAAGAGACCCTGCAACTGACTTATTGGGATATTACTCCCCGGCAGTATGCCGAGCAGGAACAGGTGCAGCTTGCCAGCCTTGAAAAAAACGGGCGTTATGGCCCTTATGAGAAGGAGTATCTGCACCGTGACGGTCATCTTGTGCCTGTCAGGTTGCAGGGAAGGCTCATTGAAAAGGAAGGGGAGCAGTTCATCTGGTCCAGCGTTGAGGATATTTCCGAGACAAAGAAATCAGAAAATGCGCTGCGTCGAAATGAGCGAGTGCTCCGCCTTTTTGTCGAACATTCTCCTGCGGCCATCGCCATGTTTGATCGCGATATGAAATATATCGTCGCAAGTCGCCGTTTTCTTATGGATTATGGCCTGGGCGACCAGGATATCATCGGGCGCTGCCATTACGAGGTATTTCCTGAGGTGCCCGAACGCTGGCGCGAAATCCATCGACGCTGCCTGGCCGGAGCGGTTGAAAATGCCGAGGAAGATCCCTTTCCGCGGACGGACGGCAAAACAGATTGGATACGTTGGGAAATCCGCCCCTGGTATGAAGCTGAGGGTGAAACCGGCGGCATCATTTTGTTTTCGGAAATAATCACCGAGCGCAAAAAGATTGAAGAAACACTTCGGTTAAGCGAGGAAAAATTCCGGAGTTTTGTAGAACAATCCTCTGAAGGAGTTTATCTGCTTGAGCTGACAGAGCCTATTCCCATAACAATGCCGGTGGAGGCACAGATAAAAGAGATTTACAAAGGGTATATAGCCGAATGCAATGACATTCAGGCAAGAATGTACGGGTACACCCGTGCTGATGAGTTGAAGGGGATTTCTCTTGGCATTCTGCATGGTGGTGTTGATAAACCGGAAAATATTGAATTCATCACATCCTGGATTCTTTCGAATTACAGGATAGTTAACGCTGAATCTGCAGAAGTTGACAGCACAGGCAACCAGATTTGGTTTTCCAATAATATCATTGGAATTGTTGAAAAGGTTATTTAACAAGGGTATGGGGTACTCAAACAGACATCACCGACCGCAAAAAGGCTGAAACGGAGCTGGAGCAACACCGTGAACATCTTGCGGAACTGGTAGGTGAACGTACTGCCGAACTGAAGGATAGTCAAGCCGCCCTCATTAATCTTCTTGAAGATGTGAACGAGGCCAAAAAAGACCTTGAGGGCGCCAATGCCAAGCTCCGCGAACTCGACCAGCTCAAATCCATGTTCATTGC
The DNA here is from genome assembly GCA_018823135.1 of Pseudomonadota bacterium. Taxonomy (NCBI): domain Bacteria; kingdom Pseudomonadati; phylum Pseudomonadota; species Pseudomonadota bacterium. The sequence goes on along the minus strand of JAHJJF010000036.1, from coordinate 9,283 downwards.
CTCCATGAGCCACGAGCTGCGTACGCCGCTCAACTCCATCATCGGTTTTTCCGGCATCATGCTGCAGGGCATGACCGGCGAGATCAACGCCGAGCAGCGTGATCAGCTTGAAAGGGTCTTCCGGTCCGGCAAGCATCTCCTGTCGCTTATCACCGACGTGATCGACATCGCCAAGATCGAGTCGGGCAAAATACAACCCTTTGCCGAGGATTTTTTGCTTGGTGATGTGATCGATGAGGCCTGCGAAAGTATGAATATCCAGATATCTGATAAAGGTCTTGAGCTTTTGAAGATTATTCCGGAAACGCCCATTCATATGCACACCGACCGGCGGCGCCTGTTGCAATGTCTGCTCAACTTTTTGAGCAATGCGGTGAAGTTTTCGGCGAAAGGGAAGGTTTGTATAGAGGTGGCAGAGTTGCAGGTAAGCGAGCTAGCGAGACTCCGGAGTGGCAGAGGGACAGAGGGAGGAAAGGGAGAAGGGGGGGGTGGAATATCGAACACCGAACATCGAATATTGAATGATGAAGTGAAGAAACTTCCTCGGTTCGAAATTCCTTGTTCGATATTCTGCGGTTCGGTTGAGGAAACAACAGGGAAGAGGGGAGAAGAAGAACGTGGGGATGTTGTCGAAATCTCGGTCAGTGATACCGGAATTGGAATAAAGGAAAAGGATATGGAACTGCTTTTCGGCTCCTTTGTCCGGCTTGATACACCGCTCAAAACCACTACCCCTGGAACAGGGCTTGGTCTCTATCTAACAAAAAAACTGGCAACCGAAGTGCTTGGCGGCGAGGTCGGCGCGGCAAGCGAGGAAGGCAAGGGCAGCAGATTCTGGATCAGGGTGCCGGTGTTTTTGGAAGAAAGAGAAAAATAGGCACAGAGGCAGAAGGCAGAAGAGAGAGACGCAATGGTAGTTGTTATAAACAGAGTGCCTCTGTGCCTGTCTTTTTATAAAAGGAGAAAACCATGCCAACAGCATTGATCATCGAAGATACGCCTGACAACATGCGTTTGATATGTTATATTTTTAGCAAGAACGGCATCGACACCATTGAGGCGGAAACCGGTCAGAAGGGCATTGATCTGGCCCTTGCCGAACCCCGGCCCGATTTTGTTATTCTCGACATTCAGCTGCCTGACATGGATGGCAGCGACGTGCTCAAAGCCATCCGCAGGTCGGAAGCGAACGGCGGCATTCCGATAATCGCCATGACCTCATACGCCATGAGTGGTGACAAGGAGAATCTCATGGTCGCCGGCTGCACGGGGTATATCGAAAAGCCCATCGATCCCATGACGGTGATGGAGGAGATTCGGGAGATATTAAAAGAAAGGCACAGATGATTAAAAGAGAATGATGAACACCGAACATAGAATGTCGAAGGATGAATAACTTTTTGATTTGCACTCCGTATTTTGATAGAAAGGATGAGGAATGTCGAGGGAAAGCAGAGATTTTGATTTGGAGGAACGGTTAATAGATTTTGCTGTTCGGATCATAAGGACAGCGGAATCCTTGCCGAAAAACAGGGTTGGTAACCATATTGCGGGTCAACTCATACGAAGTGGGACATCTCCGGCCGCCAATTACGGAGAAGCGCAAAGTGCAGAATCCCGTTCCGATTTCATTCACAAAATGAAAATAGCTTTAAAGGAATTGCGGGAAACACGAATATGGCTGTTGATGATTGTTCGCGCAAACCTGATAAAACCCGTATCAAAAATTGAGGATCTTCTCAATGAAAACAACCAGCTGATTTCTATTTTCGTGGTGAGCATAACGACAGCGAGGCAGAACAACAAAAAAACTTCATGATTGGCTGTGAACCACCGAATAAAGACGGAAAATATAATTTTAACAACGAATACCGAATGATGAAGTAAAAAAACTTCTGCGGTTCGAAATTCAATATTCGATATTCAGCGGTTCGCTTTATCCGCCTCTGTGCCTTTTTAAAACTGGAGAAAAAATGAAAATCCTCATAGTTGAAGACAACCCGGATTCACGGCTCCTGCTCAGGAAGATGCTGGAAGGAACGGGACATGAAGTGACCGAAGCCGTACACGGTCTGGAAGCGCTTGATAATGCCAGGCATTCTCCACCGGAACTGATTATTTCCGATATCCTCATGCCGGTCATGGACGGTTTCAAGCTCTGTTATGAGGTGAAGAACGACCCGGCGCTTAAGGAAATTCCCTTTATCTTCTACACCGCCACATACGTGGATCTTGAAGATGAAAGGCTGGCCATGGGCCTCGGGGCCTCGCGTTACATCATTAAACCCATGGACCCGGCGGAATTCCTGAAGATCATTGAGGAGGTGCTGAAGGATGCCGAAAGCAATGAACTGCTGGTTCCTTATGAACCAATCGATGACCCGCCGCATCTCTTTCGAAAGTATGATGCGAGTATTTCAAAAAAACTTTCACAGAAGGTCAGGGAGCTCGACCTCTACCAGAAGGTTTTTACAAGCACCCTTGACGGAGTGCTCATAACCAACAGTGACGGCGTGATCCGTGAACAGAATCCATCGCTTGCTGTAATGTTCGGGTACAGCAGCGATGACCTGAGCGGTCGGACGCCGGCGCTCTTTCTTGGCAACGATGTCTATCGGCAGGGCATTGCCGGCGCAGGTCGGGGAACGCCGGTAACCGGGGCGTGCGAGACAGAGACCCGTGACGGCACGAGGATTATGGTGGATTATTCGGTGGCCGAGCTGCATGACGAGCGGGGCCAGATTATTGCCCTGGTGTGGACGATCATGGACACAACCAGGCGTTGCGAAGCCGAGGCTGGTCAGAAACTCTTCCGCAGCCTGGTGGATGCCTCAAACGACGCCATCTTTGTCATTGATGCGCAATCCAGCCGCCTTATCGATGTCAACCAGCGGGCCTGCCTGAGGCTCGGGTACAGCCGGGATGAACTGCTCGGCATGCGGGTTATCGATCTGGATTTCAATTTTACGGATATGGGTTTATGGGGAAAACATCTGGTCGAGCTGGATCTGCATCCTGAAACCCTTATCGAGACTCAACACCGCCGGAAAGACGGTTCGGTTTTTCCGGTTGAAGTGAGCATTGTGCGTACCAGGGAGGCCGGGGAGGATCTCATCATGGCCGTGGCCCGCGACATCACTGAACGCCAGGAATCCGAGGCGCGTGAATTAGCGTTCCAGAGGGAGTGGGAAAAGACCTTTGACGCCATTGACGACATAGTAACCCTTCAAGACAAGGATATGCGCATTACCCGTGTCAACCGGGCCACCAGCAGGGTGTTCAACATCGAACCATCCAGACTTCTCGGAAGGCGTTGTTACGAGATATTCCGGGAAGAACGAGAACCCTGTGAGGGGTGCCCAATTCCCCATGCCCTAAAGAATTTTGAGAGTTACACCGCGGAAATCGAACATAAAAATCTCGATAAAACATTCATGGTTACCGCCTCGCCTATTCTTGATGAATACGGCGAGATATCGAGCATTGCCCATTTTGCCAGAGATATTACCGAGCAGAAAAGTCTTACCACACAACTTCTCCAGGTTCAGAAGCTTGAGGCCATCGGCATACTGGCCGGCGGCGTGGCCCATGATTTCAACAATATGCTTACTGCCATCCTGGGGTATCTGGAGCTTGCCATGGGCCGCATGGAGCCGGGCGAACCAGTTATGGATGAACTGCGTCAGGTTGAAAGCGCTGCAAACCGCGCCACCAATCTGGTCAGGCAGCTCCTGCTCTTCAGTCGTAAGCAACCCATGGAATTCATCTCCCTCAATCTGAACAAATCCATCGCTGAAGTACTGAAGATGCTGCAGCGGATTATCGGCGAAGACATCAAGCTGGAGACGGAATTCGATCCGGAATGCTGGGAGATTTCCGGCGATCCCACCAATATCGACCAGGTGATTATGAATCTTGCGGTCAATGCCAGAGATGCCATGCCCTCTGGAGGCAGGCTCACCATCAGGACGCAGAATGTTGCCCTGGACAGGGAATACTGCAAGGTGTATCCGGAATCCAGACCCGGAGAATTTATCTGCGTTACTGTTGCCGACAGCGGCCAGGGCATGACCGATTCGGTGCTCAAACAGATATTCGTGCCGTTTTTTTCCACCAAGGGCGAGGGGCGCGGGACCGGACTCGGCCTGGCGGTGGTGTACGGCATTATCAAGTCCCACCGCGGCTGGATTAATGTTTACAGCGAACCGGGGCTGGGCACGAGTTTCAAGATTTATCTTCCAAGAGCTTCCGAGGTATTCTCCGAACAGGACAAAGAACAGGATGTCGGTTTTGCGACGCTTCAGGGAAAAGGGGAAAGAATATTGGTGGTCGAGGATGACAAACCGATCAGGAATCTCATCGCTAATGCCTTGCAGCGTAACGGCTATTCCGTCAAAAGCGCCGGGAATGCCGAAGAGGCGATTGAGATTTTCGGCGGCGGGGGTAATTTTGACCTGGTGGCAACTGATGTGGTCATGCCCGGCATGACAGGCCTCGAGCTGGCTGATCGTCTCCTGGCGATTACTTCGGGTCTGCCAATTCTTGTATGGAGCGGTTATACGGACAAGAAATCTCAATGGCTCCGGATTAAAGAAAAGGGGTTTTCATTTCTGGAAAAGCCTTTCCTCATGAAAAATCTGCTGCAGACAGTCAAGGACCTCCTGAAGGATTGATTGCAGCCGTATCTCGAGAAATTGAAACGGTTTGTTTTTTTGCCGGTTATCGTCGTGAAGACATCTTTCATTCCTGTTGCCGAAAAAAATAATATGTCACAGAGGATATTACCCGGAATGCTGACCATCTTCATCCCGGGTTTTCCGTGGGAGGCACCGACAACGGTATCGGCACCGGCTGCAGCGATCAACGGCGTTTAAGTTTCTGCTCCTTAGATACTCCCTCGAAAAATCATAAAGAATAAAGCCGCAATCTGTTTTCGGATTCAATGATCTGTTATCCCTGAATTTTTAATATAATTGCATAAAAATATATTTGATCTTTGGCCAGTTTGTTTGATAGGATGAACATTGCAATGTTCAACTTGTTGTGGTTTTTTATAAAATATTCAATGCGGAGGAGAGCATGGAAAAAAGCAAAGTGACTGTCAAGAAACTTCTGTTTGCGGGATTCAGCTTTGCCGGTGTCATTTTCTTAATTGTCAGCGGTTTGTCTTTTTTTCAATTCGGAAGAAATGCAGGGAATGTGAAAGTCTTGTCCGAGATTGACATTCCTATTGCCCTTACCCTTGAGTCCTTGAATACGCAAATGCTTCTGCACCGGCGTTATGAAAAAGATTTTTTTCTCAATATCGGCAATCCTGAAAAACAGGACGGTTATGTGAAGAAATTTGAAGAGGTGTCCGGGCTGATAGGGCTAAAATTAGCGGATCTTATTCAGTTTATGGAAAAAGATGATGAGATTACTGCACAGGATTTGGACAAAGTAAAGGCCCTTCCCGGCCATTATGAAAAATATAAAAAAGGATTTCTTGCTGTTGTCGGGAAGATCCGGGCGGATTCGTCGATAACTCCCCAGCAGGGCAACAAAATGATGGGCGACTACAAGGATGATATTTATGACCTTGAAAGCGCGATTGATGAACTGCTCCCAAAAGCTGAAGCAATGGTTGAAGGGGGCATGCACGATCTGGTTACATCTGCAGGTACAATTCGTACGATACTTCTTGTCAGTATTCTGGCCGGCCTTGTTCTGTTTATCTTGATCGCTTATTTCTCCGGTCGGTTAATTATTTCCCGACTTGTTCGTGCGGTTGAAGATCTCAGGGGTATTGCCACCGAGCTGGACAGTGCCTCAAGTGGCATTGCCGAAGGCAGCCATTCCCTGGCCGAAGGCGCATCTGAGCAGGCGGCAGGAATCGAAGAAACCTCTTCTTCCATGGAAGAGATGGCGGCGCAGACCAAACAGAATGCCCAGAATTCAGCGCAGGCTGATTCCATTATGACCGAAACCCGCCAGATAGTGGCGCAGGCGAGCAGCTCGATGAATGAGCTGATCAGTTCAATGGGTGAAATTTCAAAGGCCAGCGAAGAGACCTCAAAGATTGTTAAAACCATTGACGAGATCGCTTTCCAGACGAATCTCCTGGCCTTGAATGCAGCGGTGGAAGCGGCCCGGGCCGGTGAGGCCGGGGCCGGTTTTGCAGTGGTTGCCGACGAAGTGCGGAACCTTGCCATGAGGGCTGCCGACGCTGCCAGGAATACTTCTGATCTCATTGAGGCCACGGTCCAGAAAGTGAAAAGCGGCGAGACATTGGTCGGTAAAACAGCTAAAGAGTTTGCAAATGTTTCCGATAAAACCGCTAAAGTCGCAACCCTGATGACGGAAATCAAGACCGCTTCCGATGAACAGTCAACCGGAATCAACCAGGTGAACATGGCTGTTACTGAAATGGACTCTGTGGTGCAACGCGTGGCCGCGAATGCAGAAGAGGCCGCAAGCGCAGCCCAGGAGATGGGGGCACAGACCGAATCCCTGCTCGGAGCCCTTGAAGAAATTTCAAATCTTGCCGGGATTAACTGGTCTAAAACTTCGGCCGCGGGCAAGGGTTCCGGATTTAAGCCAAAATCAATGGCACCCCGGTCATCTGGGCTTTCATCAAGGAAGGTAACGGCGAAATTGCCGGCGCCTTCGAAAGCCGATGCCAGGTCCAAGGGGAAGGCTTCAGGAAAGGCCGGGAAAAAACCTGAAGACGTAATCCCCTTTGACGATGACGATAAATTCGAGGATTTCTAATGGAAAAAAAATTCCATACCTAAGCTGTAATGGTTTGTGCCTCTGTTTCTCCAGTTGTATTTCCGGGGGTGTGGTTCTTATCGAGTTTCAATTTTTTACTGCCCCATGGAATGGATTGCGGGATAATATTTTTCCTTCGTATTCAGACAGGATCTCAATTCATCGGCAAAGTCCTTGGATCCTCTGTCATCATAAAATCGGATGGCAATATTCACCATTCCAGTGTCACCGAATCCCGCCCAGGCGTGAACGTCATTAACGAGTTCCGTTCTGCCGCTGTTGAAATAATCCAGCGCTGTTGAGTAATCACCTTTGAGGGCATATATCTCGCCGAGATAGAAATCAGCGGGGAATGCCCCGTAATGAGCCCGGAAAATTTTTAAGTATTCAATGGCGTTGTCAAGTCTCCCTGCTTTTTTCATGGCCTGGGCAAGCTTGAATTGGCCATGGGCCATTTCCGGGTTGAGTTCATAGCCGCGTGTGAAAAACTTTTCCGCAGCATCAAGTCCTTTATCGGTAAGGATTGACGCTCCCAGTTCAGGCAGGCCATAGCAGTAGTTCCTGTCTTGCAGGCAGGCAGTTTCGGCAAACCTGAAGGAGTGGTCTGCTTTGCCGATTCCTTTCAATCCCTGGGAAACATACATCAGGATCCCGGGATCAGGCTCGTTTTGTTTAGCCATTGGTCCGAGATCAGTCAATAGCGCATTGTATCTGCCCATCATATTAAGGAGTTCGGCGCGCTGCAGGGTGGCATAGCGGGACGGCAATTCCGGATAGGTGAGCATGTCGGGATTCTTGATGAGGTCAAGGGTCAGGTCGCCGATCCATCGATGGTGAGTATTGAGGTGACCTCCGTTAACCGAGTAAGCAAAAAACAAATCTTTTATCCTGTATTTTTTTGTGAAAAGAGCACTCATGGCCCGATGGACCGACTCAGTTATTTGTTCTCTATAGGAATCAGCCATTACCGGCGCGAAATCAACATCAATACTCAAAACAACTTGTTCGGTGATATCGGGCATTGTTTCAAGTCCGCAGATATTGAGAGGACTATCATCCATGAGTCCACGGAAACACCCTTGGGTAAACGTGAAACTTTCAATGTCTTTATCCGTGAAATTGTAATTTTTAAGAAGGGAGGTCATCTGCATTTCAGGGTTTTGGGATTGGAAGAAATTCCAGGGGATGATCCAGTATACTTCTCTGATGATTCCAAGCTTGCATGCGGCATAGAGGAAATTGCTGTCAGCAACCTTTGCCGATAGGGGGTGAAAATTTTGTTTGCCTGACTGCAGATTTATTGAGTTCAGTAACTCTCTGAGCTCATTGATTTTAACTTCTGAAATTCTTGTAAGGTCATCATGGGCGTCCAGATTAACGAGAATTGCGTTTGTTATTCCTTGTTCAGCCCATTGAGACAAAGCGAATTTATGATCTTCAGCAACGTGAATTCGTTCGATGGGGTCATCCCCTAGGACAGGGTGCTTGCGGTAATTTATTTTTTTGATGCCGTAGCCACAGAGCACTGTTGCGAAAATGAGGGACAGAATTATTGTTGCAAAGAAACCGGGGGAGGGCCGTTGTTGATTCAATGAGAAACCTTTGAAATAATTGACTACTTCATTGTCAAATTAATTGATATTACTAGTGAAATATTTTTTTCATGGTAGGTTGTTTTTGGAGAATTCTCAAGTGAAAAATGGGTAAAATTTCTGCGAGGAGAAAAGTTCTGTTGAAAGTTTTGATGGGTGATTGGTTTATGTGGGTGATTGTCTTCTGATCTGTTGTAACGGCCCTGGAGGTTCATGTATTTTCAAACTGCCTCACTGCCTGCAGGAGCGGATCTCCAAGTCAGCACAGTAAGGGAAGGACGTCGTTGCCTCCCCTTCGAGCATTTTATCGGCATCACAGGAGGAAGCCCTGGCGGCTGAAACGTATTGGTAATCACCTAAAAAAATATACATATAGGGCAGGGAGGCTGAAAGTGTCCTGATCTTGTCATTATTTTTCTGGAGTACCTGTGGCTAATAGTTTTTGCCGAACCCGTTTTGGGGCAAATTGTAGCAAAAGATAGATTTATTCTGTAAATGAACAGGGACAGTGAGTGTTTATTCCCTTCAAGGGGGTTGAAGAGGTGCCCTCAAGGGGCGCATTCTCCAGATAATGAAGTCTTGCTTATCTTTTGCGGGAAGCTTCAATGTATATATACATTAATTTTGGTCCATCTCTTTCCGCTTTAAACAACCCGTTATTATTTTTTAAGAAAGTAGAAAGTATTCTGTTGACAACGGAGAGAGCATGGATTAGTTTGCCGGTCTCTTTTTTGTGAGCGAAATTGCTTCAAATTAAAGGGCACGATCAAGCGTACATTGCTTGACACCATCGGTAAAAACAGTATATATAAAGGTTTGCCAAAAGCGTCGGCTTCGAGTTGGCGTCAACGATAAAATTGTTGAAATGGCAAGAGGGATCTTTGAGAACTGAATAGCGAAATGAACAGGACAAGCAGTAAGAAGTAAAGCATTATTTTGAG
>JAHJJF010000035.1 GCA_018823135.1 Pseudomonadota bacterium | reverse complement strand
GCACCTTTCCTTGGCCGATGTCAAATTCAGCGGCGAGGCTGCGGATGATAAAAGCGGTTTCTCGGTGGCCGGGGCCGGAGATGTGAACGGCGATGGCTTTGACGATATGCTCATCGGCGCCTATGGCGCTGATAGTGAAGCCGGCAAGACCTATGTGGTATACGGCTCCAGTGTTTTGGCTGATAAGAACCTCTCCGCAGCCGATGCCACCTTCAGCGGCGAGGTTGCGGGTGATAAAAGCGGTAATTCAGTGTCAGGGGCCGGTGATGTCAATGGCGATGGATTCGACGATCTGCTCATCGGCGCCTATGGCGCAGATAGTAATACTGGCAAGACCTATCTGCTATACGGCTCCAGTATTTTGACTGATAAGAATCTGTCTGAGGCCGATGTCAGCTTCAGCGGCAAGGCCGGGGGGGATCGCGCCGGGCATAGGGTGGCAGGGGCCGGCGATGTGAACGGCGACGGCTTTGACGATCTGCTTATCGGCGCCGATGGCGTTGATACTTATACTGGCAAGACCTATCTGTTTACCGGAATGGGCAACCGTTTGGTTGAGTAATTAATCCCTCATATTACAAAAAAGCCGGGGTCCTGAACCAGCCTCGGCTTTTTTATGTTTATTCGGGCGCATAAATTTGATTATGATCCGGATGATCCCATTTCATATTTCAGCTTGAGCTCAAAAAAGCGTGCTGTTTGGTGATTACTTTTCGGCACATGTGCTTTTTGCTTTTCCGAACTTCTTCGTCGCTGGCCGACGAAATCCTGTATCCCGGAGTCGTTGCTTTTCTGCTGGTTCGTCAATGCCTGACTTCCTGGCACGCACCCGTAAACATGATCACTTCGAAATTCTTGCCGGGCGCAGGTGGCCGCATGGATTTCAGTAAACAGCTGATAATAATAATTGGGCGCCATATATTTTAATTTTGGGCTCCGGCCGTTTCCGTCTGGAGTTGAAACAGGGAAGTTTCAGGAGTCATTTTCTTGTTGACAATAAAAATTTATAATTCATAGAATTTAATCGTCAGGCGAAAGAGTTATTATTGGGGGATGCGGCACGAGATCATTCAGTGAGTCAATTGTCATTGTCATGAACCATCGGCAAGGCCTTAACGCGCCGCATCCGCTGGTGAACGTGGTAAAGAGGATAGAGAAGAATGGGCTTGCCGGCGACTGTCCGGCACAATTTTCCGGTTGAGGAATTAGATGAATTTTATACAGCTGCCGGGGATGATTATTCCAGACAGAAAGACGTTTTTGAAATTCTCTGTCCTTGCGGTGCTGGTGACCGCAGTCATCGGGGTTTTGTTCTTTTATCTCGCCAGACTGTATATCATCCACCAGGCGGAACGGAAGATCGAAGATCTGCTCCTGGCCCATCAGGGTATTCACCAGTATGTGCAGCGGGTCATGCATCCGGCGTTGTATAAATACAAGCAAGAAGGAAGAGTGCCGGAAGACTTTTATGCCCCCGAACTTCTTTCCTCGTCCTTTATCGTTCGCAATCAGCATCAGTTCTACAACGAAGAGCGCCGTGCCCTGGATCTGCCGGAACTGTCCTACAAGATGGCGGCCTACAACCCCCGCAATCCGGTGAACAAGGCCGATGCCATGGAAGAACGGCTGATCCGGGAATTCGATGCCAACCGTGAGCTCACCTCCCATAAAGAGATCCTTGATATAGACGGCAGGAAGTTTCTCTATGTCGCCCTGCCTTTTCAGGCAAATCAGGAAAGGTGCATGAAATGCCACGGCAAAAGGGAAGAATCTCCCGAAGATCTGCAGGCCCTGTACCCCGGGGAAGGCGGCTTCAATGAATCCCTGGGCGATATCCGGGCAATCATCTCCATCCGCGCCCCCCTGGAAAGGGAATATTTCACGATGTATATTGTTTCCGGTGCCATGCTGTGCGGTTTTTTCTTTGTCTCAGGCCTGTTTCTGTTCAATTTCCGTTTAAAGAAACTCGTCAAAAACCGCACGGAACGCCTCACCGAGAACGAAGCCTTCCTGGATTCGGTGATTGAGAATATCCCCAATATGATCTTTGTCAAGGAGGCCGACGGACTGAGGTATGTCCGCATGAACAAGGCGGGCGAGGAGCTGCTGGGATATGACCAGCAGACATTCATCGGCAAGAACGACTATGATTTTTTCCCCCGGGAGCAGGCGGACTTTTTCACGGAAAAAGACCGGCAGGTATTACAAGATAAGGTTTTGTTTGATATCCCTGAAGAGCAGGTTCAAACCAGGGAGAAAGGGACAAAGATATTCCACACCAAGAAAATACCGATTCTGGACAAAGGCGGAGCGCCACTGTATCTGCTGGGCATTTCAGAAGATATTACCGATCAGAAAGCGGCGGTGGTGGAAAAGCTGCTGCTTGAGGAACAACTTCGCCAGGCCCAGAAGATGGAGGCAATCGGCACGCTCGCCGGCGGCATTGCCCATGATTTCAACAATATCCTTGGCGCCATTCTCGGCTATGCCGATATGGCCCTTGAAAGCATTCCTGGCACGAATCCTGCGAAAGGGTTCATCGGCGAGGTGCTGAAGGCGGGGTTCCGGGCCCGCGATCTGGTGAAGCATATTCTTGCCTTCAGCCGCAAGTCGGAGCAGAAAAAAAGCCCCCTTAAGATCCAGGTAATCGTCAAGGAAATCGTCAAACTCCTGCGGGCATCCATTCCCACCACCATAGAAATCAAGCAGGCGATTGATCCGGACTGTGGAACTATTCTGGCTGATCCGACCCAGATTCATCAGGTTGTGATGAATCTCGCCACCAATGCGTCCCAGGCTATGGAGGGGGGAAATGGTACCCTCTTTATCGGCGTTGATTCGGTATTTCTGTCGGAAAAAGACCTGGCGGATGAACAGGTAGCGGCAGGACCCTATGTGCTGCTGACTGTCGGTGACACGGGGCCGGGTATCAAGCCGGAAATCATCAGCCGTATCTTTGACCCCTACTTCACCACCAAGGAAGTCGACAAGGGCTCGGGCATGGGATTGGCCGTGGTGCACGGCATCGTCAAAAGCCATGAGGGATACATTACAGTTGAAAGTCAACCCGGAACCGGCACCACTTTTAATGTATATTTCCCCCAAAGCCGGGAGGAAGAGGAATCGCTGGAGGCTGAGACCGCAGAGATTCCCACCGGCACGGAAAATATTCTGGTGGTTGACGACGAGCAGGTTCTTGTCAAGTTGACCCAGGCGCGCCTTGAAAGATTGGGCTATCATGTAACCGCGGTTTTTGACAGCACCGAGGCCCTGGAACTGTTCCGGGCCAGGCCGGAGGCATTTGATCTGGTTCTCACCGATTATACCATGCCGAAGATGACCGGCACCGAGCTGCTCATGGCAATCAGGGAGATCCGCCCGGATATCCCGGTGATCCTCTGTACCGGGTATAGCTCACAGGTCGACAAAGAAAAAGCTTATGCCATGGGGGTTTCGGCATTTATCATGAAGCCGGTTAAAAATATCGATCTGGCGCGTATCATCCGCCAGAGCCTGGACGCCTGCAAGACCTGATACCAACACCCTAAGAGTATCGGGATTGCCTGGCGGGCAGCCGGCAGGCAAGAAGGCATTGATACG
>JAHJJF010000034.1 GCA_018823135.1 Pseudomonadota bacterium | reverse complement strand
GGGTAGAGATCATAGCGTTTTACCACTTCCTCGAGACTTGTCCTGCTGGTAACCTGAAGACTCACGTTATGGACCATTTCTTCCGTTCTTTTTTTCAGATCAGGAGAGAATTTTGATGGATTTATCTGCTGCTGCTGATACATGATCAGAGAAGTCGACTGATAGACTTTCGGGGTTTTCAGATATATGCCCAGACCGACAACTATCCCGGCCAGCAGGAAGAAAACAATTGTTTTTTTCCTGCGAAGGACGATATCCGTGTATTTCTTAAGTAATTGGCGCTGTTCTTTTTCCATGGGGAGCTTTTCCAGCCTCTTGTCTTCTTTTTTCTTTGCGGCGTAACAAAAAAACCGCTAACAAATCATTCCATGCGTTAGATATTCCGGCTCATTACCAATGCCAGATATCGTATTTGCCGGTAATTCCCAAAACAACAGCATGATCCTCATAACTGTCGTCAACAACTTCTGCGTCAAGTTGCCGGTAATTATAGCCGAGCCGAACAGAATACCATTTCTGAAAGGAATAATTAAATGATAATCCGGCCCCGAAACTGTCTTCATTTCGATCCGAATCCTGATCTAATAATCTATCATTTCTAAAAAAACTATTCATGCCAACGGACAGGTTCCGAATTAATGAATAGGTAAACGCAAGATTCATTTCCCAAAATTTTGAAAGGCCGTCCGCTTCTCCATTAAATTGCAGCTCATCCATGCCGCCTCGACCCCGGAGTGAAAGCGACCCGTTTGGAAATGTTTTCGCACAATCAAGCGCATAACTGTAACCTTGTGCGTCAGAGGTTAAATCTTTCGTAAGAAAATATCTGCCACCTGAAACATTGACGTTTGTGCCCTTGCCGAGTTCATATTCCAATCCAACCGTAATATTCTGGGTCGAATAATCGTCAAGCTCCTCTTCATAGTCGGCTTTCGCATAACTGTATTGCATATAATAGAGGGCGGTGTCAGAGGTGCGATAATCAACCGTCACATTGGATTGATGGGATGACAGGTCAACTGATTGTTCAAAATCACCCCGGATAAATGAATAACCCAGCCTGGCCCCCCAGTTGCGAGTCAATTGCTGTCTTATGCTAGCCGATGGGGTATGCTTCTCGTAATCATTATCATCCTCTTCTTCTTCGTCAAAAATCTGGTTTGCATACCCCAAACCCAGAAAACTTCCATTTCCATAACTGTAATTAGCGGAAACATCAGCAGAATTTATCCAGAATCGACTACGCCCCCTTCTGTCGGATAGCAGGGCGGCACTCTCATTATCAAGCTGATTCGAACGGGTAAACGTCTCGTTGACTGAACCGGACAATCCTGACGTAAATTGCCTCTGGGCAGTAAACAAAAGGCGGTGATCAATCTCGTATTCGTCGGTTCGCTGGTTTATGGAATACTCAGGCGTATAATGAAGAATATAGCTGTCCTTTATACCGACAACAGAAATATCCACCCCCGGCGATAAAACCGTTGTCCAGACTGATTCAGGATCTTCTTTGGTCCGGAAATAGTTGGAATCGTAATCCTGTCTCACCGAAACACTGCCGCCCAGAGTTATCTCTCGGCTATTGGCCATGCATGGCAACAACAGAATCGTTTCAATTACCAGAATTATTATCGGGAGCCGTCGGATTAAAAGTATCAACAGAATTTCTCATTACACTGACAACATGTAAGCGCCCTTCGATCAAGGCACTAAAATCGTATCTCCGGGTTTAATCAAAATATTCTGGCCGGGATTTTTTCCTTTGATAAAAGCATCATAATCAAACCTCAGAAACGTTTCCTTGCCGTTTTCCCTTCGCACCACAACCACATCATCCCTTTCGGCCCATTCAAGAAATCCGCCGCTTCGGGCGATGGCCTGCAGGATAGTTAAAGGAAAATCGATTGTGAACTCACCAGGCTGGTTGATTTTGCCGACCACGTAGTATCGCTGACCTCTACTTTCTATGAGGATCACCGTAACTGCCGGCTCAGATACAACCTTGGACAACTTCTCCTTCAAAACCTCGGTCAATCCTTCAAGAGACCGACCGGCAGCATCGACATCTCCGACCAGCGGCAATGAAATCCTGCCGTCGATCCTCACAGTAACCATCCGGGAAAGAGATTCTTCCTTCCATACCTGAACCTCCAGACGGTCTGCAAGCCCAATGATATAACTGCTCTTGTCCGAAATTTTCACTGCCGACTGAGAAGGTTCAATCTTCGCAGGGGCTTCTTCGGCGGCCAAAAATTCAGCACATAAAAGGCCGCAAAAGCAGCAAATACTGATCAATAGAATCGTCTTTCTTACCCTTTTGCTTGAAATCACAGTAACCTTCCGCTTTATTAAAAAATTGATTTGCAGTTACACTTCACAAAGGAAGCAGTATACGCTCAAGGAAATCTTAGAACAACAAAAAATGAAACAATTGGCTCCATGTTACCGAAACATCCACCTACGAAATGATAATCATTATACCTTATTGTTTTTATAAGTAAAATGATCTATAAAAATATTTTAGAGAATCCTGTTTTTTGGCCTTTACTTTCCGGACGACGCAACTCAGTCTTATGAATCGAACATATGTAATCGGTGACATACACGGCTGCCACAGATCCCTGCTACAGCTCCTTGATAATATCAAACCGGACATCCACAACGACACCATCATCTTCCTTGGCGACTATATTGACAGAGGACCAGACTCAAAAGAAGTAATCAATGAAATCCTCTTGCTTCAGGCCCGGCATGACAATGTCGTGACCCTTATGGGCAACCACGAGCTTTCCTTTCTTAAATTTCTAGATGGTGAAAAAAAGAGTTTTTTCCTTGAATTCGGCGGAGTCCCGACATTACAAAGTTATGGGGCGGCCCCCCCGTACAAAGCACCACAGCAACACATCCCCCCCGAACACCTTTCGTTTCTGAAAGAACTACACTTTTACTGGGAGGATGACTCCTATATATATGTCCATGCAGGCCTCAAGCCTGGCGTCCACCTCACCCAGCAATCATCCGACTGGATGCTCTGGTCAAGAAGTTCGTTTATTCAGTCTGATTACGATTTCGGGAAAAAAGTGATTTTCGGACATACACCATTCAAGGAGCCATTCATCCAACAAAACAAAATCGGCATTGATACCGGTTCGGTCTACGGCGGCAGGCTCACCTGTCTTATCCTGCCTGATCTTGAGTTTGTCTCGGTTGACGGAGAGTGCCACGCGTCAGGGCCTTTCTGAACTGCTGATTTAGAGAGCAAACCCTTTTCGGAGCTTTGCAACAATGGCCGGAAGGATTTCCAGCAGGGCATCAACGTCTGCCCGGCTATTCATTCTGCTCAAACTTATCCTGAGCGTTCCGTGCAGATAAGTTTCCGGGATCTCCATGGCAGCCAACACATGGGAAGGATCAAGGTCGCCGCTCTGGCAGGCAGAATGCGCCGAAACCGCGATACCTTTTTCGTCGAGCTCCTGGATCAGGGCCGCAGAAGAACAATATTGAAAGCTGATATTGCTGGTATTTATAAGACGCGGCATACCCGCGCCATTAATCATCACATCTTCAATTCTTGTTTTGATTTCATTTTCGAGCAGGTCCCGAAGCACGGAAACCTCTTTTTCAAAGATACCCAGGTGCTCTCCTGCAAGCTCACATGCCATGCCAAGGCCGACAATGCCCGGGACATTTTCCGTGCCAGCCCGGTTGCCCTTCTCCTGCCCGGCTCCATGGATTATTGGTGAAAGCGGCGCGGTTCTTTTCGCATACAGCACCCCGACACCTTTGGGTCCATGCAGTTTATGTCCGGAAACGGCCAGATAATCAATGGGCAGAGCTGTTAGATCCAGCGCCGCCTTACCGATCAATTGAACCGCATCACAGTGATAATAAACGTTTTTCTCCATGCAGATGGCACTGATTTTCTCCAGCGGCCAGATCACTCCGGTTTCATTGTTGGCTGCCATCAGGGATACAAGGACCGTGTCGCTTTTTATTGCAAGGGCCAGATTTTCAAGGCTGAGTCCGCCCTTTTCATCAACCGGCAGCAACTCTACCGTATAGCCATGTTGTTTTTCCAGATAGCGCAGGGGTTCCAGAACCGATGCATGTTCAACTGCCGAGGCAATGATATGTTTTTTTCCAGGAGCGGCATGAACCGCACTGAAAATAGCCAGATTATTTGCTTCCGAGCCGCCGCTTGTAAAAATCAATCTATCGGGATGACAGTTCATCAAAGCGCCGATCTGGCCCCGTGCCCTTTCAACTCCAAGTCTTGCAGTCTCACCAAACCGATGCCCGCTTGATGGATTGCCGAACCGCACATCGAAATACGGCAGCATTGCCTCAATGACCTGGGAATCCACCGGCGTTGTTGCGTTATTGTCTAAATAGATTTTCATTTTTTTTACCAAGGGCAAAGGCGGGATTTTAAACACTGAGATCTCCGCGTTCACAGAAAAAAGCGCTTTCTTTTAACCGAAAAACCCCTGCCGCCTCCAAGGGGTTATTGAGCAGAATCCCCTCGGTGGTTAGAGAAATTTTGAGGAATTTGTCATATTTCAAGCATTCTATCCAGCGACAGCCGGGCACGTTCGGCAATTTCTTCTTCAACAGTGATTTGATTCACCACAGAACCACACGCGAGATTGTCAAGCACCCAGAGCAGATACCCCGGTTTTATCCGATACATTGTCGAACACAGACATTGAAACGGCGACAACGAGTGTATCTCCTTATCCGGAAATTGCTTACTCAGCCGGTTAACAAGATTGACCTCCGTACCAACCGCCCATTTTGATCCTGCGGGTGATTCCCTTATCGTATTAATGATTGATTCTGTTGATCCATAATGGTCGGCGCGACTCACCACTTCATTGCGGCATTCAGGATGAACAATGATCCGGATATCAGGCTCTTTTTTGCGCCACATTTCAACCTGTGCGGCATGAAACTGCATATGGACCGTGCAATACCCGTCCCAGAGAATGACCCTGGCCTTTTGCAGCTGCGCCGGGGTATAGCCCCCCAATCGCTTGCCCCGTTTCCACAGAACCACCTCATTTTCAGGAATACCCAGCGCATATGCCGAGTTCCGCCCAAGATGCTCGTCCGGAAAGAAAAAAACCTTGTCTCCCTTTGACAGCGCCCAGGTCAAAACCCGCTCAGCATTCGAAGAAGTACAGACCGACCCCTGTCGCTCACCGACAAAGGCCTTGATCCTTGCTGAGGAATTAACATAAGTAACAGGAATTATCCTTGCTCCACCAACAACATCTTCAAGTTCCTGCCAGGCCCATTCCACCTCATCGATTGATGCCATGTCGGCCATGGGGCAGCCGGCACGAAGGTCGGGCAGTATGACCTTTTGCTCAACGGACGTAAGAATATCCGCTGATTCCGCCATAAAATGCACCCCGCAAAAAACGATAAAGCGACTGTCTTCAGCTTGTGCAGCGAACTTGGCAAGTTTGAGCGAGTCACCGGTTTTATCGGCAAATTGAAAAACCGCTTCCTGCTGATAATGGTGCCCCAATATTAGAAGCGTGCTACCGAACTCCTTTTTTCTGGCCCTTATCCTCTCAAGGATTGCCTCTTCCTGCCCTTCCAGGAATTCCGGTCCTATGTCAACCTGCTCAAGCAACTCCATTCTTTAACCCCAAAAAAACTTGGGAACAGCCACCGAAATGACTGCTCCCTTTATCGCCGTCGAATATTGTAATGTGTTATTTTACTGCTTTCACCCAGGCAGCGCATGGGCCTTTATCACCCTCGCCTTCACCGAATTTCACGACATCGCCCACCGACAATTGATCCATGGCCGAATCCTTCAAAGAATTTTCATGAAAATAGACTTCCTGCCCTTCCGGGGTAGCGATAAATCCATAGGCTTCATAGGCAAAAAGACTCTTGATTACCCCTTCACCACTCAATGAACGTCCAACCTCCGGAGCCTTGCTTGTCTGCCGCCGTTTTCTTTGAAATTCCTTCAACTGCAGACCCAATGTATCAAAGGCTTCAACCAGAAGTGGTCGAACCGCCTCCCCTTTTCGTTTCACGACAACGGTATCACTGGGGACTGAAGCAACAATTCGCAGCTCGAAACCGCCGGTCTTGTGATGGGTTGTTTCCTCAATGGTAATACGTAGGTTGTGAACCAATCCGGGATGATGCCGATTCAATCTCTCTTTCTCGTCTTCGATTTTTTCCTGCCACGATTTTCGTATTTCCAAATTCCGAGCTTCAACCTGAACTTCCATTGATTTCCTCCTTAATATGAATTCGGCGCCCTGAAAAATGCTTCAACACCCAGATAAGCAACCCCGGGCTCTGAAGCGCTGGGAATTTAGTAAAAAATCCTGTTTCAAGGGCCTGAGTAAAAAACTTTCCCAAAAAATTTATGCTAATAATTGAAAACTGATAAAATCCTTACAAGTAGTTGTCACGCCATGTCCATCCAGTAAAGGCATATATTACAAGGCAATAACCGGATGAATTCGAAGCTGTTACGCATTCTATAAAATTAAAGAGCTGCGTCTGTACCTTCAGGTTACCATAAAAAATCGAGTAATATACAACTCCTTTTTCATTATGCAACTTATTATTTTTTAACGACCCATCAATGAAAATATTGTTTTTATCTCGTATTTTCACTAAGTTGCGCAATCTTTCGCAAACCTGTCACTGAGGCCTTGAATTCTCTTGAGCGATGCCTGAAGCCTTGCATCAGTAATCTCCCCTTTAGAAATTTTTGCATGCATTGCATCATAGGCCCGCTCAACCTTATTATGATCATGGCAGATCAGCAGAAGATCTGCGCCGGCCTTAAACGCCTTGACACTGGCATCACTGACCAAACCGTTGGTTTCAATCGCACCCATTTCAAGGTCATCGGTGATGATGACCCCGTCAAACTTCATTGTATTCCTGAGAAGCCCGGTTAAAATCTTTTCTGACATTGTTGCCGGATATTGGTGATCCAAACCGGTATAAATCGTATGAGAGGTCATGATCGCTGCAACCCCTGCAGAAACAGCCTCGACAAAAGGAATAAAATCCTCTTTTTCGAGGATCTCCAATGATGATTCCACCACAGGCAATCGTTCGTGGGGATCAAGCACCGCTCTCCCAAGCCCGGGGAAATGTTTGCCGCAGGCAGCAATCCCTTGTTCCTGCATTACCCGGATTACCGAACATCCCAGCTCCACAACTTCTTGATATGTGCTGCCGTACACCCGGTCTTCCATAAAAAAACCCCGGTCTTTGGGACACACATCAAGTACCGGCGCCAGGTTCATGGTAATACCGACATTTTTGAGTTCCTGCGCGCAAATCCGGGCGTAATCCGATACTGCATTTTCGGGGTTGTGAGACTCAGACAGTTTTCGTGCACCGGCAAACTGAGAAAAAGGAGGAGGCAATCTGGCAACAGATCCGCCCTCCTGATCAATTGAAATAATAGGCGACTGCAGATCATTTTCCCTGCAGGCCCAGACAATATCTCTGCAAAGGCCTGTTAACTGCGCCGGGGTTTGAACATTCCTTTTAAAGATTATAAAATTATTTATCCCTTTTTCACAAATCAGCCGCAGCGTTGAAGGGTCCAGGTCCTTTCCCGGCAAACCGGCCATGAATATCTGGCCGAGAGGAGAAACACTAACGCGTTTTTCAATCATTATTCTGTAGTTCCCTCAGGTCCGCAGTCTTGGCCCGAATATTCTAATGGATCTCTGAGCCCTGCCTGTTCAAATCCTTTCAGGCGCAGCAGGCAGGCGTCACATGCCCCGCAAGCCAAACCGGACTTGTCCGGATCATAACAGCTATGGGTCTTAAAATAATCAACCCCCAATGAAATCCCTTTAAGAATAATTTCCTTTTTGGTCAGCTTCATCAGCGGTGCGTGGACAGTAAAAGGTTGCCCCTTTTCGGTTCCAGCCCGGGTGCCGAGATTGACCATGGCGGTGAAGGCATCAAGAAATTCAGGCCGGCAGTCAGGATAGCCGCTGTAGTCCTGTACATTTACGCCTATAAATATATGGTTAGCGCCCACCACCTCTGCCCAGGCGACGGCATGCGAAAGAAATATTATATTTCTCCCCGGCACATACGTCACCGGAATTGCCTTTTGCATTTCTTCGGTTGCCCTTCCCTTGGGGACCTCGATATCACCTGTGAGGGCCGAGCCGCCGATCTTATCAAGATCAAGTTGCAGGATTAAGTGTTTTTTGCAGCGATAAGTATGTGCAACCTCCCTGGCTCGCTCAAGCTCAACAGCCTGGCGCTGCCCATAGGAAAAACTTAAGCAATAACAACAATAGCCAAGGGAGTCGGCAATGGCAAGGACGGTGGTTGAGTCTAGTCCGCCGCTTAAAAGCACCACAGCCTTAGGAGGAGTATCATAATTATCAGGCATGGTTTATTGGTTCGACTCGTAAGGATAGTGTGTAAAAAATTTGAGAAGTTTATTGCAGGTCTTAAGGCGCATACTCTTGACTAAGACCGCCCACAAAAACAATAATAATTGCTTCTGGTAATAAAGCAAGTAAACGCATCACTGCGATGAAAATCCGTATGCATTTCTTGAAACTTCCACATCAGGCCCTCTCGGTTGAAGACCCTTCAACTCCGGGTCTCGAAGAATATGCCAAGGTCAATCATCCATACTTCATTCTCACTCATTTCAACAAAAGACAAGACCCAATTTGAATCTTGACAGCAGCCTCAAACACCCATTACAATAGTTACCACTATGAACGATAAACAAGATCAGGATCTTCGTCTGACCGGTTACCAGACCAACAAACTCCAAGAACTCCTTGCGGAAATGCATGACTGCTGCAAGGAGAGAATTTTTTATCAGGCCCATTCATTTGATCTGCTGGTTTCAGAACTTAAAACCATTCTCCTTTTTGAGGACCGGAAATACCTTACCTGTATCGAAATAGCCAACCGCCTCGAAGTTGCTAAAAGCCGGGCCACGGTTATCATTGACGGCCTTGTGAATAAAGTACTCGTCGCCCGTGCAGCCGACCCCAATGACGCCCGGGTAAAACTTATCAGCTTGACCGCCACGGGCCTTAAAAAAATGCTGGAAATTGACGAGTTCATCTTTGAGATTCACTTCAAGCTGCTAAACAAGATTGATCCGAGCCAGCGCGCCGGAGTAATATCAGCCATTGAGACATTGCGGACCGCCATGGAGTCCATGCGGGAAACGTATCGTCAATAATTTTTTTATCATTACGGTTTACACCGTTAACCAAAAGGAGGAATCAAGCAGAAATAACGTATATTTATTCAGCTGTTACACAATCAACGGCACTAACAAAATTGCCAGGAGGTTAGGCTCATGTTTTCAAAAAAATCAGTCCATGTCATCATAGTCATGGGCATCACCCTCGGGTTTCTGTTGAACACAACCCACGCCTTTGCTTCAAAACCCAACATTATGCCGGGCTGCAAAACGTGCCACATTGCCGAGCAAAACGTCATACGCGGCAAAAAAGTCTCGCATTCTGAAAAATTCCAGACCGTTCAGGTCGACGTCGGCCCCCTCGTCTGGATAGTAAAATATGACAAAAACACCGAAATTATCGGTGCCGACTCTCTTGATGCCCTCACTAAAGACACGGAAATCGCCGTTACTTTTCAAGGCACTGAAAAAGAACCTATCGCAGCAAAGATCTCCGCCAAACAACCTTTCAAACTTCCAGAAGAACAAATTGTTTCCGTCGACGAGATGCTGGAAATCACCGCTCCAGAAAAAGCCGGTGGAAATATTATCATTATTGACTCCCGCCCTCCTGATGCTTTTGCTTCCGGCCATATCCCCGGAGCCGTGTCAATTCCATTCCCCAAACTCAAAGAACTTGGGGCAGAGGTTCTCCCGCCGAAAAAGGACATGCAAATCATTTTTTACTGCGGGGGCTTTACCTGAGCTTTGAGTCCTTCTTCCGCAAGTCTTGCGGAAAAGCTCGGTTATACCAGCATCCGTGTTTTCCATGCCGGAATGCCTGAATGGAAAAAAGCCGGCGGCATTTTAGTTTCCGAACCGGAATTCATCAAGCGCATGATGAAAAATGATGCTTCATTCGTCCTGGTTGACATAAGGGCTCCGGCTGTGGCGCTACAAGGCCATATCCCTGATGCCGTTTCAATACCTGCAGGTGAACTTGCAACCGCCAAGGACAAGTTCCCATCAGATAAAACGGCACCTATCATCCTTTACTCTGCAGAAGCAAATGATCTTGAAGCGTTTAATCTTGTCCGCGGCTGGGGGTACAAAAACACCTCCACGCTGAATAATGGAGTGGCAGGCTGGGCAGCATCACAAGGGAAAATCATTCCCGGCAATATGCCCACGGCCATAACCTATATTAAAAAGACCCCAAAAGGAGAAATCAGTATCTGGGATTTTAAGGCCATTGCCAAAAGCATGCCTGCGGACAAGTTCATTCTCGATGTCCGCGATCGCGCCACAGCGAAACAGGGAAAGCTCGCCGGTGCGACGAATATCCCGCTTGCCGAATTGGAATCACGGCTTGGTGAAATCCCCAAAGACGAGGAAATCATTATCCATTGCAATACCGGGATCATGGCCGGAATGGCAGCTGAAGCGCTGAGAAAAAACGGCTATGAAAACAAGGTGCTAAATGCGGTCGTGCAGATTGATGCGCAAGGCAATTATGAAATAACTGAAAAATAACCGTTCATTACTAATGCAAAGCCAAACTGTCGCTTCTTCTGGTTCCAGCAAGTTGAAAGCGGGAGAAACCTTCTCCGCGCGCTTTTTACTCACGGAGCATAAATACGAGACCGACAAAAATGACAGCTTTCCGCTGCTGGAAAGCAAGGGCGCTGACGGATTCTTCTGCCGGCGCCTTTTTTCACATGTTCTCCACCAATACTATATAAGCTCGTGCAGGTCTTTTATGTAATCCCTTATCTCGTTACGGACGCGGCGGTAGTGAGTTATCGCTTCATCTTCGGATTGAGCAGTCTGGGCAAGTTTCGGCGGGTCGTCAAAACCATGATGCACAATTTTTGCCTTTCCGGAAAAGACCGGGCAGCTTTCATGGGCATTGGCGCAAACCGTGATCACCAGATCAAAATCCTTAACAGGCAACTCGTCGATCAGCTTGGATTGTTGTTCTGAGATATCCACGCCTGCCTCGGCCATCACTCGGACGGCTAAAGGATTCATTCCATGTTTTTGAATCCCTGCGGAATAAATATCAAAACTTCCGCCGTGCAGATGTCTGGCCCAGCCTTCAGCCATCTGACTACGGCAGGAATTCCCGGTGCAGAGAAAGAGGATACACTTTTTCATTTTTAAAGTTTGCTGATTATGAATAGATAAAGTATCAATATATTGATGGCTTCGTAAAAAGTCTAAACTTGAATTATCACCTAATTATTTCAGCAGGTTAGAAACGAAATCCGCTTCAGTGTCGGCCAACAAAACAACCGCGGATAAACACATGTGCCCGTTACAAGACCATCAATATATTAACAAAAAATATCTTTATCTCGACTAGTTTTTTAACCGATTTATTTTTTTAATCTCTTCGATTCCCATTCTGCCTTCATCTTATGACTCAACAAACCAGAATAGTGACCATCTTTGGAACCAGGCCCGAAGTTATCAAACTCTTTCCGGTCATCAAAGAATTGCAGGCCAGGGAAAATTGTGTCGGCCTCACCCTTGCCACCGGCCAGCAGCGAGACATGCAGGCCCAGATCGTCAACTCTCTGGGTATCAGCCTGGACATGGATCTTGATGTGATGCAGGAAAGCCAGACCTTGCCGGACCTGACCGGCCGCCTGATACGTGCACTTGCCCCAGCTCTCGAACAACTCAAGCCGGACATGGTTCTTGTCCAGGGCGACACCACCTCTGCATGCATGGGGGCCCTTGCCGCTTTTTATCTGAAAATCCCTGTAGGTCATGTCGAGGCAGGCCTCCGGACCCACGATAAATTCCTGCCGTTTCCTGAAGAAATCAACCGGCAGCTCGTCACCCCTCTGGCGGATCTGCATTTTGCCCCGGCAACAAAAGCCTACAACGATCTCCGCAAGGAAAATGTCCCGGAAAATCAAATTGTAATCACCGGAAACACGGTTGTTGACAGCCTGCAGATCATTTCAGATGGCATTGACAAGGGTCGATACAAAGCTTCACACGAGGTTGCAAAA
This sequence comes from Pseudomonadota bacterium, assembly GCA_018823135.1. Classification (NCBI taxonomy): domain Bacteria; kingdom Pseudomonadati; phylum Pseudomonadota; species Pseudomonadota bacterium. The sequence goes on along the minus strand of JAHJJF010000034.1, from coordinate 33,785 downwards.
ATCCTGAAAACAGTTGACAACAGACGTCTCATCCTGGTCACAGGTCACCGCCGCGAAAGCTTTGGGCACGGTTTTTCAAACATCTGCAAAGCCCTGCGGGAAATCGCCAGAGAGATACCTGACGCCTGCCTTGTCTACCCTGTGCATCTGAATCCCAATGTATGGAAACCGGTGCACGAATTAATCGGTGACCTGGACAATATCCTTCTGGTTTCACCCTTGGATTACCTCTCCTTTGTCGCTCTTTTAAAAAATGCCTACTTAGTGCTCACCGATTCTGGCGGCATCCAGGAGGAGGCAACTGTTCTCGGCAAACCAACATTAATCATGCGGGATGTTACGGAAAGACCCGAAGCGGTGGAAAGCGGGGTTGCCAAACTGGTCGGCACGGACGCCCAAACAATTATCAATGAGGCCCTTGATATCCTGAAAAACCAGGAACGATACAACAAAATGGCAGTACCGAGTAAGGTGTTCGGAGATGGCAGGGCGGCAAAACTGATTGTTGACGGCTGCCTGGAATTTCTGAGAAACAAAGCCAGCCGACCTTAACGGACTTCTCTCCGTTTCAAATAATCAGTGGATAATTCCCTGGAACCGGGAACCTCTGCGGAAGGGATAAAGTACTTAAGAGAAAAGAAGACAAGTTTGTCCACTAAGGGATCTGCTGTGGACATTTGTTGCTGGACTCTTGCCATAGGGGCGCTGCCGGCAACAAACTCCTGCTTTTCATCGGTGATCACATCAAAGGCCTCTACCACACCCCATAACCGGTTTTTCCCTTCTGGTAATCGTTTCCGCAACTCCACCAGGTATCGCTCAAGAAAATGCAGTGACACCTCTCCACTTCCCACTCCATCCTGAACAAGAAGTACATCTATCCTGGTCCGGGATAAAATCATCTGCCACATTTCGGCAAAAGATCCCGGAGAAGAGCGGCCCCGGAAAAAAGTACTGATTAAAACATCCGCATCAGGTTGCAATCTTTTCAACCGCTCGGTCAAACGGGAAAGGAACAAGCTCAAACGTCGGGCCTTATCTTTATCCATCCAGGTGAGATCATCGACCTCCTGAGGAATGTAAAAACCTTTAAAACCTGGAGAATCCTTCACCAGTGGCAACAATGCCTTAGCCACCTCAAAATTTCGCTCTCCCAAGCTGAGCAGATAGCCTTCAAGGAGTTCCGGTTTTTGTTTGATTTGCTCCCAGAAAGACGCTTCATGATAGAGCCCAAGATAGAACTCCATGCCGAACTGCTCGGCAAAACGTTTAATCGTGCCGAGCATATTCCTGTGAGGGATGGCGACCTGTCCGGGACGATTGTCATCTGAATCCGGCGGCAAGGGGTAATAGAAAATATCTTTATCGCGGCACCATTGCACAATTAACACCTTGAAGCCAAGGTCCTGCATGCGTTGGAACTCAAGCTGCCATTGTTTCTCAGGCCAGGCAGCCATCTGATTATTGGGCTGGATAAAGATTCCGGGGGCAGGATTTTGTTGTCCACGAACGGATACTTCCATCCCGGAAGAAATACTCCCAAAAATGGAATGCGCCAGGATCAAACCAAGGAGAAACAGAAAGGAATTACGTTTAATACCTTGCATCATGCGTTACGTCTCAATGTGTAACACTGATTCCTAATACTGGGCCATGATAACCCTTGCCCTCTTCTCCAACCGGAAGATCATCGAAGGTCCCCCACTTATATTGAAGAAAAACAGAGGTGCGCCAGTCATGGGCCTTATATCTCGTTTCGTGATGCCAGCCAAGAAGCTCAACCCCAAGCCCTCCCTCCAGGTAGGTACCCAGGGCATCCTGGGTATCGTCCCAATGCATGTCGATGATCAAATGAGGAACCATGCCCCAGTTTTCATTGAGGCGAAAAAGGATCCCGTCTTTGAATTCACTATACACCGCAATCCGTTGGGTGCCGGAGTTGCTGTTTTCAAGAAATCCGGCTACGTCAAAATATACAGATCCGGAATGCCAGGACTGTGGACCGAACTGCGGGTTGCGCCCCCAGCTTTCAGAGAGCAGGCCACGGAGCAGCCAGTTATCTTCACTGTTGGAACCCAGTTTAATCAACCGTTCAAAGGAAGCAAAAAAATTAACGGGTTTAAAGGGTTTATATCTGGCACCCACTGCCAGTTGCGTGCTTTTCTCATCATAAGTCCATGACCGACCTTCAAAACTACCAAGCAACCGGCCGGTAAACTCAAATATTCGCTGGTCACGCATCCCTATGGTTTCGGGCCGCCAGCCAAACTCAAAGCCCAGCTGTGAGGCTATGGTGCCACGATAAAGGGTGGTCCCGCTGCCTGCAAGATCAAGCCTATTCAAATACGCCGAAAAAGAAAATTCTTTTTCAAGGCTCAAAACGGTTTCTTTCAACCCGTAAATATATGCCCTCTGGACGTTCAATTCTTCCGGCGCAATGTCTGCTGTGGCAAGACGGAGCTGCCTTATGTCCATTGCCTGTTTGAACTGGTTGGCGGCTTTTTGATTATTACATTCTCTCATATTCAAAAAAGCGGCATCTTCCAACACAACAAGGCCTTGCGGATAATGAGCCAGATAACGATCCAGGACTTTTTGCGCAGTTTCGATGTCGTTCAGCTTGATCAGTACGAAACTATAGTCGGGCAGGTATGTCAGATTCCCGGGGTCGAGTGCTATTGCTTTTTCAATATATTTCCGGCTTTCTTCATAGTTACCCATCTTGAACAGGTTGCTTGCGATTAAATAATTCACATCCGCGTCATCTTTAAAATCAATGAGGTACTCCTGATAAAAATTATTCGATGCTTCCAAATCATTCATTGCCCGGGCGGCATCGCCCATTATTTTCTGCCACTTTGCCGTTTCTTCCCCGGTTGCGGCTTTTTCAAGCCCGGCACGGCCTAGAACCATGGCTTCTTCCGGTCGATTCAGCCGGATCAGTGATTGGCCCTTGGCCATGATAATTTCCGGATTATCACCTTGCCATAAAAGCAGCGCCTTATCAGCAACAGCAAGGGATTTCTCAACCTGCCCCTCATCAAAATAAAGAAAGACCAGCTGCTCAAACATCCTTGCCTTGAGTTCAGTATCCATCTCTTTATGCATGTCAATGGACTGTTCAAGGTAATCAATCGCCAGGCCGGGTTTTTTCTGGTGGGCATAAATAAAGGAAAGATACAGCGCGGAGCGCGGCTCATGCTCCCAGGTCGCTTGAAAATCTGCCAGCGCTTTTTCAAAATCCCCTTTGTTGTACAGGAGCTCTCCTCGTTTAAATATATAAAGAGCAAGGGGTTCGGCGTTCACGGCCTGAATTATGGTTTCCAGGGCCTGATCAGCATCTCCGCCGATCTCATAAAGTTCAGCCATCTCATACAATCTTGCAGCCCGGGAACGGGGATCCGGATCCGCCTGCACCTTTTTCACATATTGTTCGCGAGCCGGGCTCTGAATCCCACTTATTACCGAAGCATAAAACAGGTCTGCAATATCTGCGTTTTCAGGAGCGGCCAGAAGAGATTTGCCGGCAAATTCTCTCTGGAGTTCTCTATTTCCCAGACTTCCATGATATTTAGAAAGTAAAAGATGTGTTTTTAACCGTTGCATATTATCGAGACTAGTCAAATTGGTCAGCGAATCAAGATAGAGTATCGCCTGATTAATATTACCTAGTTGCGCATGGACTTGGGCAGTCTCAAGAACAATGTCAGGCCTATAGCTCAACTCAAGGATTTTCCCGTACCAAAGAACAGCCTCTTGATTATTGCCGATTTCATTGTTGCATCGTGCAAGTTGGAGATACCCCTTGAATCCTTGTCGCTGTTTGATCAAGTCTTCAAGCAAGGGGATTGCAGCGGCACAATTTTCAGAATTAATATAGATTTCTGCGAGCTGCGCAATAACTTCCAAGTCATGCTGCGGAGTTATCTGCAGGTACTTCTGAAAAGAGTCTATTGCCAGGCTGGTATTATCAATTTTCAAACCAAGAAAGCCCATGTTCCGATAGATATCAGCCTTTACAGCTAATCGTTTTTCATTCAGTAACAGCTTTTCGTATCGCTTCAGAGCCTCTTGATAATAACCCAATTCCATCAGGGTTTCAGCTGTTTGGACTTGTAATTCACTGGTGTTTACCAGGGACTCATACCTCTGCAAATAAGACTGATATTCTTCAGCATTCCTTTCCTGCTTTGCCAGTTCCATTAACGTTTCAATGACCAATAAATTATCCGGGCCCTTGGACAAAATTGAGCTGAATAAATCTTTGGCCAAATCAGCGCGACCGCCTTCGAGATGGAGAAAAGCAAGATGATTGAGCGCCTTATCGCGCATTGCAATATCAACAGTCGGGTCATCTATTATCTTCTGAAAAAAGCCAGCTGCACTTTGATAATGAGCCGTTGATTCCCGGGTTTTCGGTAGAGCGATATTTTTGTCCTTATAAAGAGCGGCGTGCGTTGAGGCGAGCAGAAACAGAAGAGACGGGTCTGATGATTGCCTATAAGAAGATGTTGCCAGGGCAAGAGCTTCCGGATAATTGCCGAGTCTGTATTGCAATTGCGCAAGATTTCTTTCAGCAAGAGTTCTATTTTCGGAGGCTAGCTCCTTACTCTGCAATACTTTCTCAAGAAGGGTTGCCGCTTCCTGCGTCCGGCCATGACCGCTCAGCAAAAAAGCCAGTTCCATTGTTGCCCGGGCTCTGTCCGGCGCCTTAAAAGCGTCACTTTCGGCAAGTTTTCGAAGAATCCCTTCAGCTTGGGCAAATTCACCCTTTGCATTATAGAGTTCTGCAATCCTGAAGGCCGCATAGATTCCGGCCGTTGTCTTTTGCAGCTTATTAATGATCTTTACTGCCTCATCCAACCTCCCCTGGCCAATCATTATCTCAGCAATGAGAACCTGTGCGTTTTCAATTGTTTGACTTTCTACTTCCTGATCTTCAAGAATAATCTTGAGCTGATTCTCAGCACGGACCCATTCCTCTTGCATTACAAAGAGCCGGGCAAGGTCAAGGCGGACCATTATTTCTTGTTTATCAAGTCCCCCTGAAGAGAGTACCTCTTCAAAAAGAAACACGGCCTGTTTATTATTTCCCAGATTCTTTTCAGCATAGGCCGCTTTTATCTTGATCTGTGGGGACCTGTCAGCAGGGGCAATTGCATTATACTGTGTTATAACCGCCGCATCATTCCCACTTTCCAGGAATACATCCATAAGCTGAGACCGGGCTGTGAGCTGCGCCAAGCTGTCCGGTTCGGAAGACTCAATTATTTGTTCCAGGAGTTCCTTTGCCTCTCTCATGGATCTCTGACTGTATGCAATATAAGCGAGTTCCAATCGGCAATTATTTATTGCTTCACCTTTAAGATTCTGGCTTTTCAGGGCACGTTGAAAAAAATCCTTTGATTCCTCCTTCCGGAGAAGTGATTTGAGACAAAAACCGATCTTGTATAAGAGCAATCCATTATCCGGATATCTTTTCTGCAGATATTCCAGGGGCACCAGAGCCTCTTGAAACTGCTCTTTTTTCAAATATATTTCAGCAAGATTTGCCTGTGCGGTTAAATATTCCCGGGTGTCTGGATTAAGGTGCTCAGCTGCTTTTTCAAAAGAAGTCAGTGCCTTGTCAATCTCTTCCTGATCAAGATAGATAAAAGCCAACTGCATCCGAACTTCACCACTATCGCCATATTGAACAAGGTATTTCTCGAGAATCGAGATGGCGCGTTCGATATTACCCAACTTTATTTCAATTTCCGCAAGATAAAGCGGCGCAAGACGGTTTCCAGGATCCTTGGAAAGTATAGTGATAAAATCCTCTGCCGCAGCCTGAAATTTCCCGGATTGGATATTCCTGTAGCCGCGGTCGAAGTAGCGATAGGTTTTCACATAGGCCTTCTGATCTGCAAACCAATTGCGCAGGTCCTGGGGCGCCGGAAGCTCGATTCTTTCTGGTATGATGTCGTAAATATCCCCTTTCTTCTCAGCTGCGGCACGAGCAAGGGGAATATCCAGGCCAAGAACCGCCAGGGCGCCTTCCCCTGAAGACATGTTTTGTTCAATGGAACCGGACCCTCCGTACAAATGGAGCGCGCCCAGAACCAGGAAACATACTGCAAGTTTATTAACAGAGTTATTTTTCATGGCCTTTACGGATGAGGATTTCGACTTAACGCATTATCCAGGTCTTCAGCATTTATGGCTTTTATATCAATTAAAACCGCCCCGAGTCTTTCGTTGGTCCGTTTCTGACGCCTGATTGCTGTCTCAAGCTGTTCGGGGGTTATCATGCCTTCCTCAATCAGCCTGCTGCCCAAAGTATTCTTTGCTGTGGGTTCACCGGAGGCTAAACGCCCGTATCCGCGCTGGATAGCAAAATCAATATCCGGCTTGCAACTCAAAATCATGGCAATAGACGGTTCGTCGCTCAAGGCTTGTTTCAGCTTTACCGGATCATTATATAAACTGATATCGCAGGTAGCCATGACAAGAATCTCCGCTTCGCGCCTGACCGGATAGCATTGAAACTCTTCACAAATGTCTTTTCTTACACTCTGGAGGAGGGAAAGTTCCGTTTCATGGGGATTTAAAACTTCACTTGGTGCATTGTATTGTTTCCCGAGAGAATACATGAGGTCTTCTTCCTCCAGGTGTCCCATCTCTACAAGAATTTCTCCAAGAGGTTTACCCGTCTCCTTTTGGATGGCAAGTCCCTGGTTGAGCTGTTCCACCGAAACAAAACGTCTCTCCAGAAGCAGATCTCCCAGCTTCCGGCGATAATGTGTGAGTTGCTCGTCGGTTGGATACTCGTGGGAGGTTTTTGACCAGGCAATGGTTTCTTTGGTAAATAAGGATCTAATAAATTGATAGATTGCCAGATAGGTGGCGAAAAAATTCAGAATATTTGCCCAGAATACTCTTGGAATAGACATGAACCCGTGCGCCAGGCCGAAAATCCTGGTGACGAAATAAAACCTGCTGCCAAGACGCTGCAGCATTATAAACGTATCGATAATTATGACATATACAATCCAGGAATCGCCTCTGACCAACGGCGGCAGGATGGAATAGCCCATCCTTTTTTTCAATATGAGTTCCGCGATAAAATAAAAGAAGGCTACATAGCCAAGGAGATTAATCAAGCTCGTTACCAGAACCTTTCTGTCCTTGTACAGTACGAACTTAGTCGATACACTTCCCCTCCAGCCAAGAGATTGCCAACCTTGAATGGCAATCCCCAGTGTCCAGCGGCTTCGCTGCGAGACTGCCGCCCAAAAGCGGCTTGGAAAAAATTCTCTTGTGGCTATAATTTCTTCCTTTTTTTTCGATTTGCCGTCAGCGCCGGTAACAACCCGGAAGATGGGTTGTTTTACAAAAATTTTCTTTCCGGGAACATCCCGCAGCCCCATGCCGAACTCATAATCCTCGGTAAGGGAATCGGTGTTGAACAAGAGATTATTGTTCATCTCGGCCTTAGCTTCAAGGGCCTCCCTTGAGAATGCACAGCCAACTCCCGCTGCCGGGATGCAGCCGTCAAAGCGTTCGCGAACCAGAAGATCCTTGCTGTGATTTTCAGAGAATTCATCAATGTAAATACCGCAGGTTAAATCAGTGACCGGACATGGGAGAGGATATACGGGGACCTGCACCATGGAAAATCGTGGCATCAGATAATTATAGAGTTTCAGGGACAGGGGATGAATAATGTCCTCGCTGTCATGCATGACCATGATATTAAAGCGAAGCTTGTTTTCCTTTTCAAAGGCAATCAAGCCCTGATAGATCCAGTTCAGGTTGTCAGCCTTATTCGTCGGTCCATCTTCAGGGCAAACAACTCGTGTTATATTTCCATAAACCTGACGCACCTTTTCAACCTCAAGCCTGGTTCCGTCATCATTCGGGTAGGTGCCGACAAAAATATGGTATTTTTTGTAGTCAATGGACCCAACCGTGTTGAGCAGCATCTTGCCTATTACTGCTTCTTCTCGCCAGGCAGGGACAAACATGGCAATATACTGCTCTTCTTTTTGCAAAAGATCATTTTCTTCCAGGCGTTTGTGCCTTTTATACACAAAGAGCTTGCGGTAGGCCTGCCAGATGAAAAAATAGAAATCAAAGATAATATCATCGATTCCGCTAATAAGAAAAATCACTGCGGCCACAACCAGCGAAACCTTGGAAATTAAATAGATTATGAAAATGATGTTATCCAAGTCCAATTGAATTACCCGGAGATTATTGTCACATCTTGATCCTTACCGGAACAACTCTTCGGTAAGCGCATATACCCGTACCGCGTCGAACGGACCCCTTTGAGAGATCACGCTACACTTCTGCTAAAAATTCTTCTACAAAAAACAACACCTTTACAGGAATTGTTGATGATGGCAAATGCCAATAGAAATGCCGATCCGGTTTCACCCGGATCGGCATAAAGAAAATAATGGATAAATTCGATAAATGTTATTTTAATAAATTCTTTGTTTTTCTCCGGATTACTCCAGCCAATCCAGCAAGGCCTGTTCCGAAAAGAAGCATGGTTGCGGGCTCAGGAACCGGATTCACATGCTTATCATAAAAATCAACCTCATCAACAAAAATCCAGAACATCCCATCGTTAAAATTTTCCCACAGGAGCTTATCAAAATTGTCTGCATTGTTCAGAGTGATTGAAAATGTAGAGGTTGTAATGGGGTCAAAATTAAAAATCACATCATGACGTCTACCATTATTATAGACGTTTCCAAGAGGATTAGGCCCTGAATTGGCTGAATCATATGGTGTTTCCAGGGTGGAAGATATTGTTTCTGCGGAAATATAACTGGGGAAAACAACATTCCAGGTAAACAGCGCATCCTGATTAATACCTAAAACCAGCGAACTCAAAGTGACTACTTCTCCAAAATCAAAATTCAACTCAATTGAGCGAAAATCATAATTTTCCTTGGTAATCTTACCGTCTACGTATGAGCCGTCCCAAGCAATCCCTTGCCAGCCAACCCATTCGGCACCTTGATTTACAGTCCAATTGTCTTCACCATAGATCCCGTCGGTAAGCTTGGAAAGCCCCGGGTCGTCATATGTCCAAGTCCCTTCGTGCTGGTAACCTGCGCTGGGTGTAAAAGTGTAGCTATCCGGAACTATCTCTAATGCCGGAGCTGTGCCTGCAGCGATGAATACAAGAGAAATAAGTGCGGCGGAGATTATCAAAACTTTTTTGTTCATGGTAAAACCTCTTATTGGTTTCAGGAAGATATTAAATTAATAGTACGCAATCAGTCTGCTATTAGCAAGATCAATTAAAATGTCATCACTTATTTTTGCAAATTTTATACCACCAGCGCTACCTGTTTTGCCTGATTTATGAATAAATTATTTTTGCTTTATTATTACAGGGAGATACATCTTTAACCCAACAAGGATTAAACTGCTCCCAACCTCTCGCATTCCGGTTTACCGAAATATTAAACTTACTATATTCTGTTTTTCCGGAAAAAGCAAGTCAGTATTTTCCGTTTTACCGGAACGCCCTTTTATTATAATCCCATTTCTTCCTCAGTCCCTATCTTAAACCAGCAAATCTTTCCCTGCGTGCCCTGCAACTGCGGCACAAATTCACGCCTCATACCGCAAAACCGACGTAAACTCTTACGGTTGAAGAGGCGGTGAACGATCGGCTTCCGGGTGGCAACAGGTTTCGGCGCGCGACTCTTTGGAGGTGTTTTCTTTTGACAATACTTAAACGCATATTTTATAACATTGTCAGGCGGAATTATATCTAATTGCTTTTTCAGTCCTTGAATCATGGGAGGCCCAGATGAAAGAAGAAAAGCCAAATACCACGGTAATCATTTTCACAAACACTTATAGAATCAAAGGTGAAATTGACCTCATGCCTGGATCACGCCTTACCGATTATGTTGACGAAGTCCAAACCTTCTTTGCGGTTACAAACGCAGAAGTGTCCGACCGCAGCTCTGAAAATATCCTTTTCAAATCCAAGTTCATGGATGTCAATAAAAATGCTGTTGAAATCATCCTTCCAGCAGAGCTTCTGGAATAACGCGGAAAATACGGCTGCCCCCCAAACTGGAGTTGCCGGATTATTTCAAAAAGCCGGACCTTCCTCAGTAGCACTTAGCCCGCATTTCTCAAGGGCACCTCGCTACCAATAAGCAATGGTTTAAAATTACACAGTCCTCAGATAATGATGTCTGAGTTTTATAAAATCGGCATGTAAAAATTGGGAGAAAAGCGGATTAACTCTTCTTTCCAAAAATCTTTTATCAATCCTACATCCTTTTTATTGTTCAGATCTGGATCGCAATCCTTCACGTTGTAATTGGAAATCTTCCTCCTCGGCATGCCCTGCGCCCACATAAGTCCGGTTCAAAAACTAATTTCACAGAAAAAAACAAAACCAACACATTTCTCTTTGCCAGAATGACAATTTTTCATGCCATTCTGACATGAAACCCATGCCGCGAAAACATCAACAGCTTGATATGATTACATAAATACTAGTTGGCACGCTTCTGGCAATATAGAGAAAGCAAATGACAACGAACTTAAAAATTCATTTTTCAAAACATACCAAGGAGGACATCATGACGAACATAAGAACTCAGACAACAACCGGCGCACACGAACACACTCAAGCTGGAATCGATATTATCTCCAAGGGAGCCATCGCTGTCATGGGCGGCACCTCCGCACTGATCGGACTCTGGGCTGTTGCATGTTTTGCCACCGCAGTCCTTTCCAATGGACCGCTGGCAATGACCAAAGCCTGGTTTACCGCTGTGGCTGGAATGTAATCTGACTGAATGAAAATTAATTAATTGATATTTAAGGAGATCATCATGACAAACATAAGAACTCAGACAACAACCGGCGCACACGCAAATACTCAAGCTGGAATCGATACTATCTCCAAGGGAGCCATCGCTGTCATGGGCGGCACCTCCGCGTTGATCGGACTCTGGGCAGCAACCTGTTTTGTCGCCGCAGTAGTGTCCAATGGCCCTTTAGCGATGACAAAAGCTTGGTTCACCGCTGTAGCAGGAATGTAATTATATAAAATTTACGAATACCTGAAGGAACCGGTTTCATGGATGATGGACCACGAGCGATCGCCACAGTAAAAGTTAAAGAAAAACCCGATACCCGCTTCGGTAATTCCGGCTCTGCCAAGGATGGAGTGGAGGCAGTCTCAAAAACCAATCTCCTGCTCATTGGCGGAGCCGCAGCAATAGTAGGATTCTGGGCAATAGCTTGTCTGGCAAGCGCAATTAACGATCAAGGCATATCGCAGATCGTTAAGAGTTGGCTTTCCTCACTTGCAGGCTGAAAAAAAGCTTGCTCCTCACTGGCGGATTATTTACACAATCAACTCTCTCTTTTTCCTCTTTGCAAAAAGTAAAATTTCCGGAAAAACTTTTCCTGCACCGGGGTTGTAATCCAGAAGTTCTTTTTTCCCTTCCCGCCAGCTCGGCGAAACATACCCATATCCTCTCGGGAAAAGCTTGTTTTCCCCCTATTCTGTTTCAGCCCCTCATCCCATTTTTCAGTAGCTGTGGCAAAAATGAATAGTTTCTCCGGTTTCCTTTCATAATGAAAGGTTATTTTTTACCCTCGATCATACCCCAAAGCTTTTCAGATTTCTTCACGTCTTGACAGTGGAGTGAGGATGATTATTTTATCGGGGCTACTTTGTACAAACCTTGAAAAACTGCTTCTTCCGGACTGATGAACATATTATTGAGACAATTAATGCCCACCAACACTTGAGAAATCAAGTATTACGCCTTGCGAGGGACGCGAACATGACCAAGAAAAAATCCACATCAAAACCCGAAACCAAAGAATTCCAGGCCGAAGTTAAAAAGCTTTTAGATATTGTCATTCATTCATTATACACCGAGCGTGAAATCTTTTTACGCGAATTGATTTCAAACGCCGCCGATGCCCTTGAAAAATTCCGTCACCACAGTCTCATTGAGGAAGAGGTCTTTGACAGCCATGTCCCCCTTGAAATCAATATTAACGTGAATAAAAAAGAAAAAATCCTCACAATAACCGATACCGGCATCGGTATGACCAAGGATGAATTAATCAGCAACCTTGGCACCATTGCCCATTCAGGATCAAAAACGTTTCTCACCGAATTGGCAGATGCGGCAAAAAAAGACGTCAATCTTATCGGTCAGTTCGGCGTCGGCTTTTACTCCGCCTTCATGGTTGCTAAAAGAGTGCTTGTACAATCCAGATCCTACAAGCCTGAGGAAGACGGACATGAATGGTCTTCTGATGCAAGCGGTTCATATACGATCTCAGAGGCTCCCGGAATCAGACGGGGCACAAGAATTATTATTGATCTCAACGATGATGCCGAAAAATTTGCCGATGAAAATGAGCTCAAAAGGATTATCAAGCAATACTCAAGCTTCGTTCCCTTCCCGATCAAAATGGATGATGAAACCATCAATACCGTCCAGGCAATCTGGGCCAGAAAGAAAAGCGATTTGAAGGATGAAGAATACAACGAGTTTTATAAATTCGTGGCCAATGCCATTGACGACCCTTTCTATCGCCTGCATTTTGAAACGGACGCGCCCCTGGCAATCAAAGCCCTGCTTTTCACCCCAAAGGACAATTTTGAAAACATGGGCTTCGGGCGCATGGAACCCGGCGTCAGCCTCTACTGCCAGAAAGTCCTCATCGAGCAGCACAGCAAGAACATCCTGCCGGAATGGCTCCGCTTCCTCAAAGGCGTAATTGACAGCGATGACCTGCCGTTGAATATCTCCCGGCAGGCCCTTCAGGACAATGCCCTGCTTGTCAAACTCAATAAAATCATTACCAAGCGCTTTTTAAAGCATCTCTCAGAAGAAGCCAAAAACAACCCGGAGGCTTACGAAACATTCTGGAAAAATTTCGGTATTTTCCTCAAAGAAGGTGCAACCTCCGACTATACGCACCGTGAAGATATTTCCAAGCTGCTGCGGTTTGAATCTTCCAAATCCGAACCAGGGAAAATAATTTCCCTTGCCGCATACGTCGAGCGCATGCAGGAAGACCAGAAAGAAATTTATTATATAAATGGACCGAATCGTAAAGCCGTTGAAGCTGGACCATATGTGGAAGCCTTTAAAAATCGTGACATTGAAATCATCTACACCCTGGAGCCCATTGATGATTTTGTCATGAGCCATCTTGGACAGTTTGACGAAAAGAAACTGATTTCAGCAGATCGTGCCGATATCGAGCTGCCGGAGATCAAAAATGACAAAAAAGGGACTGATAAAGAAACTGAAGAATCCCTTGATGCAAAAACCACTGACGATCTCACGGTGTGGATCAAGGAAGCCCTGGGCGATAAAATAAAAGAAGTGCATGCATCCAAACGCCTGGTTGACAGTCCGGCAATCATTGTTAATCCGGACGGCTTCATGACCAGCAGCATGGAACGGATCATGCAGGCTCAAGGCAATGAATTCCAGAAATTCGGCGCCAAAAACCTCGAGATAAACCCGCACCATCCGCTGATTAAAAATCTGTCGGCCCTGAAAGGCAAAGACGAGGATTTTGCCAAGAGTATTGTTGAACAGATTCTGGATAATGCCCTGATTCAGGCAGGCCTCATGGTGGAACCGCGAGAAATGGTCCAAAGGACATACAAGATCCTGGAACGTGCTACAAAGACCGACTAACAACGAATCAAGGCAGGCTTTTCTGCTGATCAATGCGTAAAATAACGGCTATTGATCAGCAGATGACAGATTATACTTGCCGCATACCCTAAAGCAATAACCGGGGTCCACTTCATGTGGGCCCCGAATGTATATACACCCCGCGCCGTTCCCATTAAAGCAACCCCGGCAGCAGAACCAATTGACAGAAGACTGCCCCCGACTCCGGCGGTCAGCGTCACCAGCAGCCACTGACCATGGGACATGACCGGATCCATGGTCAGTACCGCGAACATCACCGGAATGTTATCTACAATCGCCGACAGGATCCCCACCAGGATATTTGCATAGGTGGGGCCAAGCCCCGTGTACATGAAATTTGAAACCAGTATCAGGTATCCGAATTGTCCCAACCCGCCTACACAGAGAATTACTCCATAGAAAAACAGCAGCGTATCCCACTCGGATCGGGCCACCCGGCGCATCAAATCAAAATGGGCAACCTGCGCGTCCGGGGGCCGGGGAAACTCCTCCTGGCGTAAACCAAGAAGTCCGACATGGTCATTTAATCGCTGCTCTGTTCTTTTAATATAATAGGAAAAAAAGCCAAGATATCCAAAGCCAAGCATCATGCCTGCTGCCGGCGGAAGGTTCAGGAAATTATGAAATGAAACCGCTGTGGCAATCGTACACAGAAAAAGAAATATGATTCGTTTGGCACCAAGCTTCATGGAGATCTTTTCATCCAACTTTGCAGGGCATTCCTTGCTGATTGCAAAATGCATGAAAACCGCCGGCACCAGCCAATTGATAAGCGACGGGAAAAAAATCGCAAAAAATTCGACAAACTCGACCTTGCCCTTTTGCCAGACCATAAGCGTCGTGATGTCTCCGAAGGGAGAAAATGCCCCTCCGGCATTTGCCGCCACCACAATATTAATACAGGCAAGGGTGACGAATTTTTTGTTTTCACCACCCACAGCCATGGCAACCGCCCCCATGAGAAGCGCGGTGGTGAGATTATCTGCAATCGGTGAAATGACAAATGAAAGCAATCCGGTAATCCAGAAAATCACCCGCAGAGAAAATCCCCGGGTGACAAGCCAGGCCCGCAACGCCTGAAAGACATTTCTCTCCTCCATGGAGTTGATATAGGTCATGGCAGCCAGCAGGAAAAGTAACAGTTCGGCATACTCGATGAAATTTTGTTTGATTGCCTCATGGGCCGTATGCGTATCACCCAGCTGGGCATAGGCAATTGCCACAAGAACCCAGATAATCCCGGCTGCAAGAATCACCGGTTTACTTTTGCGCATATGAAGTTTTTCTTCAAAAATAACCAGGGTGTATGCGGCAATGAAAAGAATCACTGCGGCATACCCCAATGCGGTGGAGCTCATATCAATAGCAGCCGTTTCCTGGCCGCCGCCGCTGGCCCATGCCGGCAATGATCCTATAATCAAAATAATCAACAGAGAGAAAATCGTTTTCATAAACATATATCCTGGAGGAAATAGTTGTTTCGTTGGTTTATACCCGGACAGCAGTAACCTTGAGGACTTCGATACAAGACGAACCACCCACCCCCTTATATAAACTTCACCTGAGACCTTTAACTCAATCACTATGCCGTTTTTCAAGGTTTTGTTAATTTATAATCACCAGATACAACGGGGGTTATGATAAAAGACCAAACCATCCCCGGCTGAATACACAAAAAAAAGAGCTCATCAGCTTCCGAAACTTCGAATGCAGATGAGCTCTTATAAAAACTAATAAATAACTGGAAGCTTAATGACCGACAGTGAGTAACCCACTTGCCGCAAGGGACAGAATGAGCACTTCAACAATAGCCATCACCGCATAGGCGGTATCACCCCTGCGGAAGAGACCCGGAACAATGGCGCCATAGCAGAGAATGGTTACTCCGGAAAGAATGGCAATGGGAATAAAATTCAAAAAATCCCCTTTCCCAACAAACTTCACCCAGGCCCAGCCGGTAATACCTTGTTCCTCATGTAAATATTCCTGATTCATTTTTTCAATATAACCGACAACCGCTTCATGATCAGCTGTGGCTTCATGGGATGTGACCGGCAGGTGCCAGTAGTTGGCCAGTTGATCCAGCGGAATTGCCGGCTTCATAACCCCGAATACATAGAGGGCAAAAGTAATAAACATTAGAGCAAGGCCGAAGTACATCCCTTTTTCAAGGATCTTGGCGTACAGAACCTGTTCTTCCGTGGCTTGTATATTTGATTGAGTCATGATGTTTTTCTCCTTAATACTTTAGAACAACTCGATACCCAAGCCCTTGGTCAAGGCCTTGGCGCCGGCAAAGGTGAGAATAGCGATAACCATCCAGCGGATGAATGTCGGTTTGGCGACCTTGAGCAGCCGCACACCGATAAAGGAACCGAGCATGATGCCGATGAGTGACGGAACAACCATCAACGGAATAACGCAACCCTTATTCAAATAAATCCAGGCAGCAGAGGTATCAGTGATGGAAAGCAGAAATTTTGAAGTTGCAACACTGATTTTGAGCGGTGCACCCATCATCAGATTCAATACAGGGACATTTGCCCAACCGGCGCCCAGACCGAACATGCCGGCCATGAAACCAATGATGACAAAAGTGGCCAACCCCAAGGGAGTACGGTGCACCTTCCAGTCGATCTCCTGCTTCATGGAGGGTTCATAAAAGACACCGGTTATCCGCAGGGCCGAGGACAGGGCATCGGCCTTCGGGACATCAGGAATGGTAGACTTCTTGGCGGACAGCATTATGACCACGATACCAAGAATTACTGCGCCCAGGGATATCTGCACAACATTTGTAGGCAGGGCCAGGCCGACCATGGCGCCGACAATAGCCATGGTTGAAGCGATCAGGGCAACCGGAATCGCAAGCCTCAAGCTTGCAAGATTGGCCTTCAACAAGCCAGGTCCTGCTGCCAGGGCGCCGCACAACGCTACCAGTAAACCGCAGCCGCGGACGAAATCAAGATGAAACGGAAAAAAACCACTGATGATCGGCACGTACAAAACACCGCCACCAACTCCACCGAGAACTGCAAGGATCCCCATGACAAAGGTCACCACGAGCAGTATAAGCGGCATGACCCACCATGCCTGTGCTTCACCGGCAGGCACAGCTGCCGCTGTTTCACTGGCAAAAACCAGCGCCGGGGTCAGAGCCGTTACACAGATAAACGCTGTGGCGGCTTTCCCCATCTTCCCCATTGTTTCTTTCAACATTTTTTCCTCCTCCATACCCTAATCTTAACTTATGTAAAATGTTATTAAATATGGTATATTCCTGATTCTGTTCCAAGTCCCTACGGCATGAAACAAAATCAGAGAAATTGGGGGTAATTCTTAATGCTCCGATACGGTTTCTGTCAAGCAAAAATATTTAAATAGTTGAAGCTTTTCAAATCAAATCCCAGGGAATTCATTTTATCATGACATTTTATTTTGTCGTTCTGCTCACTGAACACCCAATCCACCCGGACTGAGGTCGAAGCACAAATAACTCTTCCTGTTAAGCAATATGAAAGTACAAGGCAAAATTATTTCCAAAAACATTGGCCGGATACTCGATGTTCTGAAAAAAGAAGTCGCATCATATGCCGTCCCGGTTGTTGATCTTATTGCCGTGCAGACCGCTGATCCTTATAAAGTCCTTGTTGCCACTATTCTTTCGGCGCGGACCAAAGATGAAACCACCGCCCTGGCCACAGCCAGGCTCTTCAAAAAAGCGCCGGACATACACAATCTTGCCCGACTTTCTGAACAAAAAATAATGAAACTGATTTATCCGGTGGGCTTTTACAAATCCAAGGCCGGCTATCTCGCGAAACTTCCCGAGGCTCTTGAGACATTTGCCGGCAAGGTTCCAGACACCATTGATGAGTTATTAACCCTGCCCGGAGTCGGCAGAAAAACAGCAAACCTCGTCCTGGCCGTTGCCCATAAAATTCCAGCCATTTGCGTTGACACGCATGTACATCGCATTGTAAATATCTGGGGGTATGTTCAGACAAAAACGCCCCTTGAAACGGAAATGATTCTTCGGGAAAAACTTCCCAAAAAATACTGGCTGACAATCAACTCAACCCTTGTTGCCTTCGGGCAGGGAACCTGCCGGCCGGTTTCGCCGCATTGTGATCGATGTGTGATTAATCAGGATTGCCCGAAAATCGGTGTAACTCCGCGAAAGACACCCATTGTTAAAAAAAGGTAAAAGATAACGGTAAAATGAAATTTATTTCCTGGAATGTAAATGGCATCCGCGCCATAGAAAAAAAAGGTTTTCTCGATTTTGTTGCCGCCACCGCACCGGACATCCTTGCGCTTCAGGAAATCAAGGCCCAGCCGGACCAACTCTCTGAGGCCCTTCGGGCAATTCCTGGTTATCAGGCATATTGGCATTCCGCTGAAAAGAAAGGTTATTCCGGAGTCTGCGTATACACAAAAAAGAAGCCGATAAAGGTTCTCGTTGGAATCGATGAGCCACAATTCGATTCGGAAGGCAGGGTGCTGACCCTTGAGTTTGACGACTTCTATTTCATCAATGCCTATTTCCCCAATGCCCAGCACGGACTGAACCGCATTGACTATAAAATCGCATTCAATTTAGCCCTCCAGGCTTTTGCCGACACGCTGGCAAAACAGAAATCCGTGGTAATCTGCGGCGATTTCAATGTCGCCCATAAGCCCATTGATCTCAAGAATCCAAAAGAAAACGAAAAAAATCCTGGTTATTCAGAACGGGAAAGGGCATGGATGGATGACTTCACCAATTCCGGATATATCGACACTTTCCGGAAATTCAACCAGGAACCGGACAATTATACCTGGTGGAGTTATCGGTTCAATGCCCGGGCCAGGAATATCGGTTGGCGGATTGATTATTTTGCCGTGGATAAAAAAAGCGATAAGCGCGTCAAAGGAGCATCTATCGCAAAAGAGATCATCGGCTCTGACCACTGCCCCGTTACCCTTGAATTTGCATAGTTCTGGTTATTTGCTTTGACCCATCTGGCATCAATGCTTATATTGCTAACAACTTGTGTTTTATAACTTTCCGGAGACAGACAATAATGACCAAATCATACGCTATTCCCTGCATCATGGTATTCCTTCTACTCTTACTCGGCCCTTTATCGGTTTCGGCTGTTCCTGCTTTCCAACTGGCGGGAAACACGGGCCATGTTTCATCATTCTCCCCCGAAATTGAACCCGGGCAGCGAGCACTCTTTTCAGACCCTCAAATGATTGCCCAGGCCCCAAAGGTCGAGATATATGTCACCAGCTGGTGTCCATACTGCAAAAAAGCGACAAATTATTTCGAGTCAAAGGGAATCCCGTATGTTGCTTATGACATTGAAAAAGACCCCGAAGCTGCGGCGAGAAAAGCAAAACTCGATACACGTGGCGGCGTGCCGTTTGTGGTAATCAGGGGTCGCAATACAACCCATTACATCCATGGATACTCAGTAGAGCAGTTTGAGTATGCCCTGAGCAAATAAACCTTTCAGGATGCGACGGTCAACTCACTCCCTTGCTGCTCTCAATGCTTGCCCCGGCCTGTTTACAGACATCGAATCCATTTGCCGCAGGATCGACTTTTCCGGTGTGAATGGCTTCAATGAGTTCTTCTGGTGAACGGAGAAACTCGTCAGCACATTTTCTGGGATCAAAAAACTCCCTGTTGATCGGCTCGATAAGGTTCAACTGCTCCCATCTGGTCGTATAGTACTGGATAAGGTCGGGCAGTTGAGTGAATACTGTCTTTTCGGGAGCTGGATCTACATAGCTTGAGCGATTAAGTTTTTCTGCAGACAAGGTCTGGGTCTTATAAAAATTTTCAAGAAACATCAACTCACCCGGCATTCTTGCTTCGATGCCAATTTTTGCCAGTCCCCGAATGAGCAGATCTATGATCTTCCTTCCTGCCTTGGCCACGGGATACGGTAAATATATTTCTTTAGGAACGCTCATCTCCATGTAGGCCTTGATTGTCAGGATTATCTGTGCAAGTTCTACCGGGCTGGAATCCACGAAATTATAGGTTTCTCCGGAAAATTCATCCCGGTTATCAAGAATATGGTGGATAAAATAAGGCAATTTTGAGGAATTGGAATACGAATGCATGACTCCGCGCCTGGTGAGCAAAACCGGCATTGACTGGTCGGCAATTGAAAAAAACAAACGGTGAAACCCCTGGATTTTATGGTCATGCTTGCCATAGACCACAGCCAGCCTGATTATTGAATAGTCAAGACCCTCTTTTTCATGCATATGTTTGAGGGTCATCTCAGCCATCAATTTTGATTTGGCATAATTTGAAAGATCTGCTGAAAGGGGCAACTGATCGTCTTCTGTCAGATTTTCTCCAGGTGGCAAAATCGCCGCCGAGCTGATATGGATATAAGGAACACCTAGCTCCAGGGCCTTTCTCGCAAGGTTTACAGTACCGAGATAATTCACCTCAAAGGCCATCTGCGGATCGCTATCAATGGCTGCGATGGCTGCATTGACTATAAAATCCGGCCGCACATTGGTAAAATACTGATTAATGTCGCCGGGCACCCTTAGACTCAGTTTCTTGCTGTTTGGCGCAAGAATCTCCATCTCCACCGGCATCCTGGTCTTGAAATAATACATGAGGGTACCACCGATCAAGCCGGACCCTCCAAGAATCACCCCTGTTCTTTTACTGCCAGATGTTCCCATAAATATGTGTTTTTCCTTTTTTAGTATTATTTATCAATATAATGTAATCCTTGTCAGGCGGGGAAACAACTTTTCTTTATGCTTGATCCGTGCTTAAATTGCTCCCATCCTATTTCTTTTAAAAATGAGTGGCCATGGAAATTACTCCGCACTAAAATATCTATTCACCTAAACATATTAATTCCATTTAAAAATAACCATTATGCCTGCCTGGAAACGAAAAGACATTACCGCTCTGCTTAAAGAGCTCAAACAGGGCAAGACCTATCCCGCCTTTCTGATCTTCGGGGAACGCTTTCTCTGCCGGGAAATTGCCGGCGAAATCATCTCAACCCTGCTCCCGGAGAAAAACCAGACCGCCAATCTCAAGAATCTTGACGGCGACCAGGAAGATCCGGAGAACACCCTGAACCTGTTGCGGACTTTCAATCTCTTTCCCGGTAGCCAGATAATCCGGGTCACCGATTCCAGACTGTTTCATTCAAAAACCGTCTCTAAATCAATCTGGGAAAAAGCAAAAAACGCCCATGACGCAAATGATTCGAAAGAGGCCGGGCGATATCTTGCGCAACTTATCGATACTTCCGGGGCAGACTTGGATGAGCTTGAAGAATTAAACGCCAATGGCTGGAAAAACCTCTTCGGCTTTCCAAAACCCAGCGAAAATCTTTCCTGGATAAAAGAGACAATCGCCTCCACACCTCCGGCAAAAAATAGCGCATCAACTCATTCTAAAAGTACGGATATCGCCGACAGGTATGTCGATACTCTCGAAGCCGGTATTCCAAAAAACAATATCCTTATCCTTCTTGCAGATACTGTAGACAAAAGAAAACGCCTGTATAAGTTCATGGCGAAAAACTGCGCGGTTATCGACCTTTCGGTTGACACGGGCTTCAGCACAGCAGCCCGCAATGAACAGGACGTGGTTTTACGCGAACTGGTTGAGAGAACCCTTGCAGACTTCAATAAAAAAATCGAACCAAAAGCCCTGACCCGACTGCTTGAAAGAGTTGGTTTCCATCCGGTGGCAGTGGTCATGGAGACAGAAAAAATTGCCCTGTATACCGGCGACCAAACAACCATTTCTTCAAGGGATATCGATGCGGTTATCGGGCGCACCCGTGAGGAGGCAATGTATGAACTCACCGAAGCGTTTGCCGCCGGCAATCTATCGGAGGCGATCCTGATTTTCACCCGATTGCGGGAACACGGCATTCATCCGCTGGCGGTCCTTTCCGGGCTGCGGAATATTACCAGAAAGCTGCTGACGGCCAAAGCATTTCAGGGCTTGAAAAATCCCAGATACAGCAGACAATCCTTTGACGGCTTTCAAAAAGGATACCTGCCATCCCTGAAGGCCTGCCTTGATGAGCCGGCTGATATTCTTTCCGGCCATCCTTATGTTGTGTATAAACTTTTCACCCAGGCAGAATCTTTCTCCATTGCTCATTTAAAAAAAGGCCTTTCCCGGTTGCTTGAAACCGAGTTTCAGATAAAGAGTACGGGTATTTCCGATGCATTGCTCCTTGAAAATTATCTCTTTGGGCAACTCCTGCCCGCTGCCCCCGAAATACAGCGTGCTGATTTTTCATAAGAAAAATATCTTCCAAAAACGTGCATCTTGAACGATAAATGATTATTAGATATTTAGTAGAAGTTACCAGTGCATGACCAGACGCCAATATTTCCGCAATGGACTTACGAAATAGTCGGTTCAGGGATCGGCATAATAATGACACATTGTTTCAATGCAGGACTGAAACGAGCCATGATGAGATAAAAGGGAGTATATGTTGCCATGAGTCATGAACAAAAAGATCTTGATGGGCAAGCCATAGTCGAGCAACGGCAGGAAGTAGAAGAGCCACCCCTGTTCAAGGTTTTACTGCATAATGATGATTATACGACAATGGACTTTGTTGTGATGATCCTTGAAGCGATCTTTCACAAAACAAAGACTGAGGCTACTGCCATTATGCTCACAGTACATAATCACGGCGTCGGCGTAGCCGGTGTCTTCCCCCGTGAAATTGCCGACACAAAAATGACCCAGGTCAACGAGTACGCCAGGCAGAACGAACATCCGCTTAAATGCACAATTGAAAAGGCTTAAAACCGAACTCTTTTCAGGAGCTCTAAGATATGATAAATCATAAACTCGAAATGGCTTTGGTTATGGCCATTCGTGAAGCAAAAATCCACAAACATGAATATGTGACCGTAGAGCATATTCTATACGGTCTCCTGCACGATGATCTTGCCGTTCAGATCATTTTAAGTTGCGGCGGTGACACTGAAAAAATAAAACAAAACCTTGAAGAGTTCTTTGAAACTCATGTGCCGGTCATAAAAGAAGGGATTGCCAACGACCCCATTCAGACCATAGGGTTTAACCGGGTGCTGCAACGGGCCATTGCCCACGTTCAAAGCAGCGGCAAGGAGGAAGTCTCTCCCAGTGACGCATTGGTTGCACTGTTTGCCGAACCGGACTCCTTTGCCGTCTATTTCCTCAAAAAAGAAGGGATCAACCGACTTGATATTGTCGAATATGTTTCGCATGCAATGCCCGGCTTAAAAATTGCCCCCAGGGAAAATACCAGTCACGAAGAAAAGCCTGAATCCGATCTGGACAAGTTTACAGTAAATTTATCCAAACTTGCACGTGAAGGCAAGATTGATCCCCTCATCGGCAGACATCATGAACTGCAGCGGATCATGCAGATCCTTTGCAGACGAAAGAAGAACAACCCCCTGCTCGTCGGTGAGCCCGGTGTAGGGAAAACCGCCATCGCTGAAGGACTGGCGCTTCAAATTCATCATGGAGATGTTCCAGACTTATTGCAGGATGTAGAAATCCGCATGCTGGACCTGGGCACCCTCTTATCAGGCACGAAATACCGGGGTGACTTTGAGCAACGGCTCAAAGCAGTTATCAAGGCAGTTGAAAACGATGAAAACGTTATCCTTTTCATTGACGAGATGCATACCATTGTCGGCGCCGGCGCTACCAGCGGCGGCAGCATGGATGCCTCAAACCTCCTGAAACCTGCGCTCCAGGCCGGGACGCTGCGATGTATCGGCTCCACTACCTATGAAGAGTATAAAAATTATGTAGAAAAGGACCGCGCCCTTTCCCGGCGATTTCAGAAAGTCGACATCGAAGAGCCCTCAATTGCTGAAACATGCGAAATATTAAAAGGTCTCAAGTCAAAATATGAAGAGCACCACGGCGTTAAATACACCGCGCCCTGCATCAGAGCCACGGCTGAACTTGCAGTACGATACCTCAATGACCGCTTTCTGCCGGACAAGGCCATTGATATTCTTGACGAGGTCGGCGCACGCTTCAGGCTTGCAAAACCAGGCAAAAGGAGGAAAACCGTCACTGTTCGGGATGTGGAAGCTGTTGTGGCAAGCATGGCACGGGTTCCCGTACAATCCACAACAAGTTCTGATGTAGAGCATCTGCGCCTGCTGGATCT
Organism: Pseudomonadota bacterium; assembly: GCA_018823135.1. Classification (NCBI taxonomy): domain Bacteria; kingdom Pseudomonadati; phylum Pseudomonadota; species Pseudomonadota bacterium. Next base: position 9,865 of record JAHJJF010000034.1, on the reverse strand, counting down.
TACCATGAAAAGCCAGATATTCGGCCAGGATCATGCCATTGATGCAATTGTCACTGCTGTCAAGCGCTCAAGAGCTGGCATTAAACAACCAGAACGACCCACCGGAGCCTTTCTCTTTGCAGGGCCCACCGGTGTTGGCAAGACCGAGGTCGCACGCCAGCTGGCCTTTGCAATGGGCATCCATTTTGAACGCTTTGATATGAGCGAATACATGGAGAAACATGCAGTGGCCAGACTCATCGGCGCTCCTCCGGGCTATGTTGGTTTTGACCAGGGCGGTCTGTTGACCGATGCGATTAGGAAACACCCCTACAGCGTACTTCTCCTTGATGAAATTGAAAAAGCCCATGCCGATGTTTTTAATATTCTTCTGCAGGTAATGGACCATTCAACCTTAACTGACAATTCCGGCCGCCGCGCCGATTTTCGAAATGTCATTATTATCATGACCACCAATGCCGGAGCACGAGAGATGAGCGGCCAGCCCATCGGTTTCATGTCGGAAAAAAAGGGCCAAGAACAAAAGGCGATTAAAAATCTCTTTTCACCTGAATTCAGAAACAGACTTGATGCGATAATTACATTTGACCAGCTCCAGAAAAAAGTCATGGAACAAATCGTTGACAAACTGGTCTATGAACTTCAGATGCAGCTTTCCGAAAAAAATGTTATTATTCATCTTTCTCCTGCTGCCAGGTCTTGGCTCGCGGATAAGGGGCACGATCCTGATTATGGCGCTCGCCCCTTGCGCCGCCTGATCATGCAGGAGATTGGCAATAAACTGACCGATGAAATTCTTTTTGGTCAACTTTCAAAGGGCGGCACCACAAAAGTCGGCCTGAAAAACAAACAGTTAACCTTTTCCTATTCCGGACAATAGCGCCCATCGCCGCTTTTCAACCGACTAGGAACCGGCCAACATGCCGTAAGATTATTTTGCGGCATATTTAATTTTGATGGTCTCGCAACAAATTGAATGCTAAATTAGCGCCTCTCGTAATATCAACAAGCTAGATGCGGAATACGTCCGCATCCTGCTTTTTACGCTGCCGAAAAATTAACGAGCTAACAAAATACTTTTATAAAAAACCAAGTGAGGAGTTATTTTCCATGACCACTAATCTCAAAAATCTAGGTTGTATAATTTGTGTTGTATTGATGACAGCGTTCATAGCTTCATGCGGTGATGACAAAACTGCCACCACTTCTTCGAATCAAGCAACCGGACAGCAAGAAGACATGGCTGCCAATATTGACCAGGACCCCTTAAGGGGCACCACCATTAAGGGAAAAGTACTTGAGGCTCTTCCTGCCGGCGGATACACGTATATACACCTGGATCAGGGCACGGAAAAAACATGGGTTGCCCTTCCTTCAGCTGATGTAAAAGTCGGTGATGAAGTAAGTGTTATATACAGCATGGTTATGCATGATTTTCCCAGCAAATCTCTCGACCGAACCTTTGACAAACTGATTTTCGCATCCGGTTTTGCCGATGGCCAACCAACGGCAGCTCCAAATGCCTCGCCGAGCTGGGGCGCATCATCTCCCCACGGTGGAGGTGCTATGGGTGGCATGGGCGGCGGATCATTCAACGATGCGTTAAGCGCTGAAGGCGGCAGCATGAATCAACCGACTTCGGATGCTTCCGGCACCGGCAGTTCAAAATCCGTTGTTCCGTTTACTGAACTCAAAATTGACAAAGCGACCGGAGAAAATGCACATAAGGTAGGAGATCTCTTTAAAAAGAGTGCGGCTTTGAACGCCAAAAAAGTCACAGTTAAAGGAAAAGTCGTAAAGGTCACCCCGAACGTTATGAGCAGAAACTGGATCCATTTACAGGACGGTTCCGGCGACCCCGCAAAAAACACACATGATCTTGTCGTAACTTCTTCCTCCGCCCCCAACCTTGGTGATGTTATTACCATTGAAGGCATTCTGGCGGCTGATAAAGATTTTGGCGCCGGCTATAAATATAAAGTACTTGTCGAGGAAGCAGCTATTAAGTAACGCACTTGTTCAAATAGTGTCTGTCCATGAAGGGAGACACCATGAAAATCGTTGTAATAGGCCCGGGAGCATTAGGCTGCCTGCTGGCATCATCACTTGCTGCAGGAACCGATCATGCCATATGGCTTTTAGACCATGACCCCAAACGTGCCCTGCTGCTGTCGCGGCAGGGCATTTTTCTAGAACGGGGCGGCACTGAAACAAAAAAGTCAATCCCGGTTACCCATGATGCGTCAACCATAGGAATTGCCGATTTCGTTTTTCTCTGCGTTAAATCGCACCACACAGAAAGCGCCCTGGTCTCCATGTCGCAACTATTATCGCGGGAAAGTCTGCTCCTGGCTTTTCAAAACGGCATCAACCATCTGGATATCCTGCAACAAAAGATGTCCTCCCCCTGGGTTGCCGGCGTAACCTCTATGGGTGCGACGCTGGTCGATCAGGGACGTGTACGTTTCGGTGGCACAGGTATTACCTCCTTAGGCTTTTTATCTCCTGCGAATGACCAGGAAGCTGCAAAGCTTGCCCATGCAGCCGAACTATTAAATAGTGCCGGTTTTGAAACAGTAATTACCAACGATATTCTTTCAAAGATCTGGAATAAATTTCTCATTAATATCGGCATCAACGCCTTAACCGCAATTCATAATTGCCCAAACGGCAGGTTATTGGAAACGCCGTCCATCAAAAACCAGTTGAGAGCCGCGGTCAAAGAAGCCCTGCACGTCGCAAAAGCAAAAGGGATAACGATTTCAGAAAACCCTGTCTCTCTTACCGAGACCGTGTGCAGGGCAACTTCTCAAAACATTTCAAGCATGCTGCAGGATATAAGGAATCAGCGCCAAACCGAAATAGAAGCCATTAACGGTGCGCTTATTCGCGAGGCCCGGCTTCTAGGTCTCGAAACCCCGGTCAATGAAGAACTTGCAGATGAGGTACGGAATCTGCAGATGAAATATCTCAACTGATTGACATTTTCTCTTGACAGAGGCGTCGCTTTTGCTCAATAATTAACGGTTTATCGCAACACTAAATAACTTATTATACTTTTCAAAACCTTTTCAACAAAGGAAGGACGATAATGAGCAATTATCTGTTTACATCCGAATCAGTTTCAGAAGGCCACCCCGATAAGGTTGCCGACCAGATATCAGACGCTATCCTCGATGCGATTCTCGCTCAGGACAAATTGTCTCGCGTTGGCTGCGAAACCATGGTCACCACCGGAATGGCGATTATCGCAGGTGAAATCACCACCTCAGCCTGGGTGGATATGCCCCAGGTTGTCAGAGAGACAATTAAAGAAATAGGCTATAATTCTTCCGATATGGGCTTTGACTGGCAATCCTGCGCGGTGCTCACCAGCATTGACAAGCAGTCCCCGGATATCGCCCAGGGCGTTAATGAGGGCACAGGTATTGACCTAGACCAAGGGGCTGGCGACCAGGGCCTGATGTTCGGCTATGCCTGCTCAGAAACCAAGGTGCTCATGCCAATGCCCATCACCTATGCCCACCGCCTCATGAAGCGGCAATCCGAAGTACGCAAGGCCGGCCTTCTTCCCTGGTTACGCCCGGATGCCAAAAGCCAGGTTACCATCGAATACGAAAATAAAAAGCCGAAGCGGGTTGACACCGTGGTTCTTTCCACCCAGCACAGCCCTGACGTTGACTATGAAGACCTGAAAGAAGGCGTCATGGAAGAAATCATCAAACCGATTATCCCGGCAAACATGATTGATAAAAACACCAAATACTTCATCAACCCCACCGGCCGTTTCGTGATCGGCGGCCCGGTTGGCGACTGTGGGGTCACCGGCAGAAAAATTATCGTCGATACATACGGCGGCATGGGTTCTCACGGCGGAGGCGCTTTCTCCGGAAAAGATCCTTCCAAGGTTGACCGCTCCTCTTCCTATATGGGCAGATATGTTGCAAAGAATATTGTGGCCGCCGGCATTGCCACTGAAGTGGAAGTGCAGATTGCCTACGCTATTGGCATTTCCCAACCCGTTTCCATAAATGTTAATTCTTTTGGAACCGGCAAGATAAGCGATGAAAAAATAAAAAATCTGATCCTCGAGCATTTTGATCTGCGCCCCAAAGCCATTATCCAGCACCTCGACCTCTTGCGGCCCATTTACAAAAAAACCGCGGCTTATGGACATTTCGGTCGCGAGCATGAGTCCTTTACCTGGGAAAAAACCGATAAGGCGGATGCATTGAAAAGTTCTGCCAAAATAAAATAATCACCTGAAACAATTACTCAACAGGCGCTTTTGTTTTTCTTCACATTGCCGGCGCCGTTGATACAAGAAAGTTTTTTGAAGGAGTATACATTATGAGTAAGCAGACAACTGCAGCGGATTATAAAGTCGCAGATATGGCCGGAGCCGCATGGGGCAGAAAGGAAATCAACATCGCTGAAACCGAAATGCCCGGGCTGATGGCGGTTCGAAAAGAATATGCCGGAAAAAACCCGCTCAAGGGAGCACGAATCGGCGGCTGCCTCCACATGACAATTCAGACCGCCGTCCTCATCGAAACCCTTGTGGAGCTCGGCGCTGAAGTCCGCTGGTCCTCATGCAATATTTTTTCCACCCAGGATCATGCTGCAGCAGCTATCGCGGCCGCTGGAATCCCGGTCTTTGCCTGGAAAGGTGAAACAGAGGAGGAATTCTGGTGGTGTATCGAACAGACAATCTTCGGCCCGAACAACTGGCGGCCCAATATGATTCTCGACGATGGCGGCGACCTCACCCAGATCATGCATGAAAAATATCCTGAAATGATGAAGGACATCCGCGGCATCAGCGAAGAAACCACAACCGGTGTCCACCGGCTTGTTGAAATGATGAACAAAGGCACCCTGATGACGCCGGCATTCAATGTCAACGATTCGGTGACCAAATCAAAATTCGACAATCTTTACGGCTGCCGCGAATCACTCATTGACGGCATCAAACGCGCCACCGACGTGATGATTGCAGGAAAAATCGCCGTGGTCTGCGGTTACGGCGATGTGGGCAAGGGTTGTGCCCAGGCGCTCAGAGGAATGGGCGCAACCGTCTATGTCACGGAAATCGACCCCATCTGCGCCCTGCAGGCGGCCATGGAAGGCTACCGGGTTACAACAATGGATGAAGCCGCGGCCATCGGTAATATCTTTGTTACCGCAACCGGCAACCTCAAGGTGATCGGCAGAAACCACATGGAGCAGATGAAAGACCAGGCAATAGTCTGCAATATCGGCCATTTTGACAGCGAAATTGATATTGCCTCCATCAGAAAGCTTGAGTGGGAGAACATCAAACCCCAGGTGGACCACGTGATCTTTCCTGACGGTAAACGGATTATCGTCCTCGCTGAGGGCCGCCTGGTTAACCTTGGCTGTGCAACCGGTCATCCGAGCTTTGTCATGAGCAATTCCTTTACCAATCAGGTCATGGCCCAGATTGAACTCTGGCTGAACCCCGGCAAATATGAAAACAAGGTTTACTTTCTGCCCAAGCACCTTGACGAGAAGGTGGCCATGCTGCATCTGCAAAAAATCGGCGCGAAGCTGACCAGGCTTTCCAAGGAACAGGCTGAATATATTAATGTGCCTGCCGACGGGCCATACAAGCCTGAGTATTATCGATACTAATTAAAGCGTTCACGTAGCCCATAAAAAAGAGTCCTTCGGGGCTCTTTTTTATGGTTTTTTCTGATTTATATCTCCAGAAATGACTTCTGAAACTCTGCCCTGATTATCGCGGATATGGAGAACTCCCCGCTCATCCACACCCAGCGAAACCCCTGAAACCACCGCGCCTGCCGGCGTCAGCCAGTAACAATGTTTCCCCTTGATCGCATCTCTTCTGTCAAATTCCCGAATAATGGCATTAAAGTCCCCTTTCTCCAAAACATCCACCTGCCCCAGCACCCGCGCTACACATTCTTCGAGCAGCACTCCTTTGCCGTAAACAGTTTCCCCCTCTTCAAAGAGAGACGTAACCTTTCCCTGCAAATCAGCAGGCATAGAACTCTTAGCGTTCAGAACATTCATACCGATGCCGACGATAACCGGGATTGAGTCAGGAGATGATATCCCGGCGGTTTCAGTTAAAATACCGCAGAATTTCTTACCGTTCAGCAAAAGATCATTGGGCCATTTCAGCCGTGGCGACAAACCGGTTGTCGCTTCAAGTGCCTGGCAGACCGCAACGCCTGCGGCAAGGGTGATTCTCGACAAATCATCAAGCGCCAGCCGCGGCCTCAGGATTATTGAAAAATAAAGGCCGGATCCCGGCGGCGAAAGCCATTTTCTTCCAAGCCTTCCCTTGCCGGACGTCTGACTCCCGGCAACAACTACGGTTCCGGTGGGAGCGCCGGAACGAGCCATGTCCATTGCTATGACATTTGTGGAGTCAACAACATCCCGATAGCTGACCGGAAAATCACCCAGAAAACCGGTTTCCAGCATTTCCCGCCATAATGGATCATTTGCAAGATTTCCGGATGATTCCATTCAACGAGTCCAATCAATGTCAACGGGCCAGTCCTGGCGAAGCCGTGACAAGGCATCATAGTTTGTCAAATCAAGGTGGATGGGGGTGATTGAAACATACTGCTTTAAAACGGCACTGGCATCCGTATCCTCTCGCCCATCCCATAGAGGCGTGCCGCCACCAATCCAGTAATGTTTTCTTCCCCAGGGGTCGCTGGTTTCCTTGATTGCCCCCTCGTAAATCCTTCTCCCCTGCCTGGTATAGCGCACCCCCTTGATCAACTCCTTGCTGATATTGGGAACATTGACATTGAGCAATGTCTCCCGGAAAAGGCCCTTATCAAGAATCTTCCCGGCCAATTGCCCGGAAAATTCAGCGGCGGCTGAAAAATCAAAGGGCGCCTCCCCTGCCAGGGATACTGCAAAGGAGGGCACCCCGAGCATGGTTCCTTCCACCGCTGCGGAAACCGTGCCGGAATAACTTATATCATCACCGAGGTTTCCCCCCGGATTGATTCCTGAAACCACCAGTGCCGGCTTTTCGTCAAGCACCATTCCTATGCCGATTGTCACGCAGTCGGTTGGTGTTCCGTCAATCATGTAAACGTCTTCATCAATCTTTCTCACTCTGAGCGGTCGGTGCATGGTAAGGGAATGACTTGCGGCGCTGTTGTCCCGTTCAGGAGCGACAACAACGATTCGACCAATATTTCTCATTACATCGCAAATTGCCTTGAGCCCGGGAGCATAGACTCCGTCATCATTGGTAAGCAGAATAAGTGGTTTGTTCATATGAAAAATTCCCTTAGAATGATTATCGTGTCTCAACAATTTACCCGACTTCTCGTGCTAAAGGAATTGTTTATAGTAATTGCTGATTCGTCAGCCAACTCTTCAGTCAAATATCATTCCCCTTGTCTATTTTTCTCCCATCTTTTACTTTATATACTATTGTAAAAAAAATTAAATTTCCTGTTCACATTTATAGACTTGGCAAAGGATTTTGCCTTGCTTCACGGCATTTTTTGTTTGCCTAAATCAATCCAATCAGCTTAACCCAAATTTGCCCTAAAGGAGGGTTCCCATGCCATATGTTAACATCCGGGTCGCCGGCTCTCTCAGCAGAGAACAAAAGCAGGAAATCTCTTCCGGCGTTACAGAAGTTATTTCCCGTGTTGCGGGCAAACCGCCGGAGACAATCCTGATTTTCATTGATGAAGAACAACATGAAAACATCGCGATTGCAGGAAAACTTCTTGAAAAACCGTCCTGAGCAGGAAGCATCACGCAAACAACTCACGCTGGATAGCCATTCAATGACTGAAAAAGCAAAGGCGAAAAAACGCCTTGCAACTTTGCGTGACGAGCTGAATCATCATTCCCAGCTGTATTATGTCAAGGATGATCCGGTTATCTCAGATGGAGAATATGACACCCTTTATCAGGAGCTTCTGGCTCTGGAGGAAAGATATCCGGATATCATACTCCCTGATTCCCCCAGCCAGAGGGTTGGCGGCGCTGCCCTGGGACAGTTTCAGAGTGTTGAACATCGAATTCCAATGTTGAGCCTGGATAATGCCTTTGGCGCTGATGATCTTATAAAATTTGAAGAAAAAACTCGAAGGTTTCTCAATTTTGACGGCACCCTTGATTATATGGGGGAACCAAAGCTTGACGGCCTGGCCGTTGAACTTGTTTACAAACACGGCGCATTAACCCTCGGCTCAACCAGGGGGGACGGCCGCTTTGGCGAAGATATCACCCAGAATCTTAAAACAATTGCCAGCATCCCTCTAAAACTCAAATCCAATGCCGACGGTTCCATTCCGGAAACATTAGAGGTACGAGGCGAGGTCTATATTTCAGTCGAGGGATTCAATCGCCTGAATGCGCAACGGTCGGCCGCCGGGGAAAAACTTTTTGCAAATCCGCGAAACGCAGCAGCAGGGTCCCTCAGACAATTGGACCCAAAGTTGACAGCCAAAAGACCTTTGGATTTTTTTGCCTATGGCATAAGTGACGCAGCACACCAACAGGATTTGCACACCCAGGGCGCCATCCTCGGTTTCCTTGAGGCCTCAGGGTTCAAGATCAACACCCTGACCCGGCACTGTCAATCCATCCGGGAAATCATTGATTTATATGAACATCTCCTGAATATTCGCGCCGATCTTCCCTATGATATCGACGGCATGGTGGTCAAGGTCAATGCCCTTGACCTGCAACGCCGGTTAGGGGTAACTGCGAGAAGTCCGCGCTGGGCCATAGCAGCAAAATTTCCAGCATCCCAGGCAACGACCAGACTGCTGAGTGTGGAATTCCAGGTCGGAAGAACCGGGGTCATCACTCCCGTTGCCAACCTTGAGCCGGTCATTGTCGGTGGAGTCACGGTGAGCCGCGCTACACTCCACAACAAAAAGCAGATTGAAGAAAAAGGTCTGCTTTTAGGCGACACGGTTCTCATTCAGAGAGCCGGAGATGTCATTCCAGAAATAGTTAAACCAATTATCGAAAAAAGGACAGGAAACGAGAGCGTTATTGTTTTTCCGGATAAATGTCCTGAGTGCACCCATAAGTTGATCCAGGAAGAAAATATCCAAAAAGGCGATGTTGAAGCTGCTTTCCGCTGCCCGAACTCGAGTTGCCCGGCTCAACAACTCAGGAATCTCATCCATTTCACCTCAAAAGCAGGTTTGGATATTGAGGGGCTCGGCGCAAAGGCTATGAAGCAGCTTGTGTCCGAAGGACTTGTGCAAAAAATTTCAGATTTATACTCCCTCACGACTGACCAGCTTTCGAACCTTGAAGGATGGGGCGAACTTTCCGCAGCCAATGCCGTTGCCGCCATTGAAAAATCAAAAAACACCAGTCTTTCGCGCCTGCTCAGCGCCCTGGGCATTCGTCATGTGGGCGAGGAAATAGCCAATCTTCTTGAAGCACATTTTTCCGGCTCCCTGGAACGAATTCTCCAGGCCACGATTGAAGATCTGCAGGAAATTGAAGGGGTGGGAGAACAGATTGCATCAAGCCTTGCCGGTTATTTTACTGATACGACAAATCGAGAAATGATTGCCAAACTGTTCAACCATGGACTGATTCTCAACAGCCCGAATATATTCTTAAAACAAAATCTCCCCCTCTCCGGAAAGGTTTTTCTGTTTACCGGATCGCTCAATTCATTTTCACGGAGTGAAGCAAAAGCCCGAGTTAAGTCACTCGGCGGGCAGATAGCATCTTCAATCAATAAAAAAGTGACCCATGTTGTTGCCGGGGAAAAACCAGGCAGCAAAATCCAAAAGGCGCAAGACCTGAATTTAACGATTATCGACGAGAATGAATTTCTTTCCTATATCCGCTAGTTGACCTC
>JAHJJF010000033.1 GCA_018823135.1 Pseudomonadota bacterium | reverse complement strand
TTACTCTGGTTAACCAATTCACTTAAATTTTTCGAATATACCACAATTCAACAAATGAGCATCAAAGGTAATTTGTTTAGCCCGAAACAACCAGAATATTAAAATATGCGATTGCATACGAGTAGCATAAACATCAAATCTATGAGTTAAGGTAAATTCGAAATACACCAAGACATCTAGCCAGAGGTTTTGGCTTCAAGGAAGGGAAAAAAATCCCGTATATCAATTCTTAAATAAAAACTGCCAAAGAATTGTTATACGGGAGATATGGAGGATATGAAAAGAATGAGTAGATACTTTTTATTCAAATATCATTTCGATATTACGCTCAACCTGCCCCTCTTTGGTTTGATTGGCAATGGCTATTTCCTTTACAAGAAGACTCTTGGCCGTATCCATCATCTTCCTTTCACCGAAAGAAAGGGCCTTATCTTCTTTAAGCAGATAAAGGTCTCTTAAAACCGCAGCAATTTCATAGACTGAGCCGGTCTTGATTTTCTCCATGTATTCGCGATAACGCTGATTCCAAGGCTGTTGTTGAATTTCAACATCACTTTCCTTAAGAATGTCAAATATCTTCCCCACCTGATCAGACGGGGTTATAGAACGAAGTCCAACATTTTTACAGGTATCGGTAGGAATCATAATTACCATATTATTTTCCACAATCCTCATCACATAAAAAGATTGTGTTCTGTTCGCTACCTTGCGCTGTTCTATTGATTCGATCTTTCCTACCCCATGAGCAGGATAAACGGCCATATCACCTATATTAAACACATTAACCCCCTTATCAAAAGGTTGAAACAAGTAGAAAAAGCCACAATAAAATAATTTATTAACTATTTCATATCACAATCTTTTTCATCGATAAAACCAATGAACGAAAATATAATATAACATATTATCCGAAAATAAGCAAAGGGGTCATTTCGGAGTGTACGCAATCCGGGCCGTCTCAGTTTTACTCAGAATCCACTGGGGAGTGGCTTTTTCAGGGATTTTCCTTACGGATGGGGTCATGATAAAAATTCATGGTTTTCAGGACGCCCTCATTCATCAGCATATCAACAATTTCTTCAATTTTTTTAACCTGCTCTTGGATAATCGGCATTTCGTCGTCATTGAATTTCGAGAGGACAAAATCTGATGATCGCATAACGGCATCCGGCCTGCCCACTCCCACCCTGATTCGTAAAAATTCCTTTGTACCCAATAAATTGATAATTGACCGGATGCCGTTATGCCCCCCGGCACCACGGTTAATGGAAATTTTCAGCTGGCCGAGCATAAGATCCATATCATCGTGAACCACAATTATCTTTTGTGGTTCAACCTGATAATAGTCCGCAATCTGCTGAACAGCTTCTCCGCTTAAATTCATGAAGGTTTCCGGCTTGACGAGCATTACCTGATTACGCCACAAAAAAACCTTTTCCGTTTGAGCCCGCCATTTCGTGCCCTTAAGAGTCAGCCCGTTTTTTGATGCAATTGCGTCAATAAACAAAAAACCGATGTTATGCCTGGTCTTACTATATTTGTCTCCTGGATTTCCCAGGCCCACTAGAAGAAACACGTCACTTCACTCCTAAATAATGAATCACTTTTTCCTTAACAGATAATCGACCGACAAGAGCATTTTCATAACGTTTACTCAGCTTTGCAGCAAATACAAAAGGATGGACAGATGCATCTGTAATAATCTGAAAATGCAAGGCAGTTTTATAATACCCTACCTGAATCGATTTTTTTCGAAACATCTTAATCTTAAACATTCAAGTATCGAGCGCCCACATATTTTTAAAAGAAGTTGATTGAAGCTCCCAGCGACACGAAAGCAAAAAGTCCGCCTATGATAACTTTTTTCACTTTATTGTGTTCACTCGCTTTCCCCGCAGCAGATAAACGCAAGACATCGAGCTATGGAAAGGCGCTCGCTATAAATATCATAATTACTAGAGTTTACGAAACAGCTGATGATAAAGGGGAAACGGGCAGATCGATGAACCCCGGGTGAACAGTTCAGAAAAGAGACTTCCAGTTTGTTAAACATAGTCTGTTCTTTTTCAACTGCCCCAAAAAAACAATAAATATGAATTATTTCAGCGATAAATAAATTCACTGAAATCTTCATGGATAAGGCGGAGTAAGGCGACTCAACTGCAATTGTAGAAAAAAAGAAGCCGGAAAAAAAGGCCTGCCTTTTTTTCCGGCTTCAATAAAATTACACGATTCAACAGAAGAATGGAATTAATTATTCCTTTGCAGGAGATTCAGAAGATGATACTTCTGCTCCCTTACTGGCTGCAGCTGCACCTTCCGCACCTTCGGCAGGGGCACTAATTGCATGCTGGACTGAAACACAAACAGAATCTCCTTTGATGCCGATCAATTTAATATTAGCCGGGATATCAAGCATGTTGCATTTGATGTCATCCCCAATATTCAGATTCGTTACTTCAATCTCTATAAAATCAGGAATATCAAGAAGTTTTCCCTGCAGGGCAACCTCGGCTACTGAAACATGCAATTCTCCGCCTAAATCAACCCCTTTCGCTTTGCCGGTAAAACGGATAGGCACCTTGAGGGTGCTCGGCTCCTCAAGGGAAACTTCAACAAAGTCGACATGGACAAGTGAGTCTTTAACAGGATGTGTCTGAATCTCCCTGATCATGACATGCTTGGTTTCCTTCTTTTTGCCGACTTCGATATCAAGTGTGATCACTGCGTGCCTTCTATGGATGGCGAGCAAAGTCTTGGTAAAGGATTTTGAATCGAGCTGTAAGGACATAGGCTCAATTTTCGGCCCATACAGAATTGCCGGGGTCAAACCGTCTCTTCTCAAAGTTCTGGATGCACCTTTACCAAAATTTTCCCGAACCTGAGCTGTTAAATCCATTTGTATCATTTAAGTTGCCTCCTGGTTATACGATATATCTTTTGCATACGCCAAAATCCTTTTCCGGAATGACAGAAATTGTCACACAAAAAGAGAACTGACGGAATCTTCAGAGTGTATGCGGCTGATCGCTTCTCCCAATAATTTTGAAATTGAGAGTACTTTTATTTTTTCACATTTCTTCGCGTTGCTATTCAGTGGTATGCTGTTTGTTACTACGAGACTTTTGATTCTGGAATTCTCGAGCCTTTCAATTGCCGGCCCGGAAAGTACCGGATGTGTCGAACAGGCATGTACTTCCTTTGCACCGGCATCGGCCAGCATGTCGGCCGCGGCACAAAGGGTTCCAGCCGTATCAACCATGTCATCAAGCAAAATAGCAGTTTTGCCTTTAACATCTCCGATAACATTCATTGCCTGGGATTCATTGGCTCGTTCACGACGCTTGTCGATAATCGCCAGACCGGCATTGAGGCGTTTTGCAAAAGCGCGTGTTCTTTCAACACCCCCGGCATCCGGCGAAACCATGACCACGTTGTCTTTAAACTTGCCCGAGATGTATTCCAAAAGTATCGGCGCTGCATAAAGATGATCAACAGGAATATTAAAAAAGCCCTGAATCTGACCTGCATGAAGATCCATGGTCAGTACTCGGCGAACACCGACAACCATGAGCATTTCAGCAACAACTTTTGCAGTAATCGGAACTCGCGGCGCAACTTTTCTATCCTGACGTCCATAACCATAATAAGGAAGCACCGCAGTGATTCGTCGCGCTGAAGCGCGGCGCAAGGCGTCGACCATTATCACAAGTTCCATGAGATTATTATTTACCGGCGGGCAGGTCGGCTGAATTACAAAAACATCCCTGCCACGAACATTTTCCCCAATTTCAACAAAAATCTCGCCATCACTGAAGGTCCGTACCTCGACCTTGGATAAAGGAATTTCCAAATACGAACAGATATCCTTAGCAAGTTCGGGATTAGCATTTCCGGAAAATATTTTCATTTCATAACTCATTGTAATTCTGTTATTGGGACAGGTTTAATAGAGATTTCATTTTAAAAACCTTAAATCAAAAAAGCCCAATTGAAAAATTAATTATCGAGATATATTTCAATAATAGATGGCTGGGGCGGCAGGATTCGAACCTACAAATGCAGGCGTCAAAGGCCTGTGTCTTACCGTTTGACGACGCCCCATCCCTGTATAATCAAGCCAGATGCGGCCGAGCGAGAAAAACCTTATTGTAGCGCTGTCTCAATTGCCCAACACCATCGAAAGCAATTCTTTCGTCTTCAAAAACTCCGAAAACAGTCGGGCCGCTGCCGCTCATTAATACCCCTTTTGCACCGGCAGCCAGAAGCCGTTCTTTTATTACCTGAATCTCAGGATACTTTGCAACCGTAACTGCTTCAAGATCGTTATATAAAATCGTCCCTAAATCAGGAAAGAAAAAGTTCTTACCATTGGCACTTTCAAGTTTGCGGCCTAAGATATATGGATTACCCCCTGTTGTCAACGCAAAATTCTCATACACCCACTTTGTGGAAACTGCAAAGCCCGGGTTGACCAGAACAAACCAAAATTCTCCGCATAATTCTCTTTTCTCGAGTCTGTCGCCAATCCCTGTGGCTCGAGCCGAATCATAATCAGAAAGGAAAAACGGCACATCAGCACCCAGGGTCCTTCCAATGGGAATTAATACATTGGATGCTATCTTTTTCTGAAACAGCTCCTGAAGACCGTGAAGAGTTGCGGCTGCATCACTGCTGCCTCCGCCAAGACCTGCAGCAATCGGAATCTTCTTCTCAAGGGTAATCTCGACACCCCTGGTAATTCCGGTTAATTCTTTAAATGCTGAAGCTGCCTTATAAACCAGATTGGATTCGTCATCAGGAACATCGCTGTCCGGGCATAAAAGCTTTATCCCTTTATCAATAACCCGCAGATGAAGCGTGTCGCAGAGGTCCACCTTGACCATCAAAGTATCAAGATCATGATATCCATCATTACGACGACCGGTAACCGCCAGATACAGATTAATTTTTGCGGGTGCGGTGACAGTTATTGTCTGAAACTCAATCTGTCCGTCCATGAATTACCGGCCTGCGGGGTTACATATCCAATTGTATAAAAAAAGGCCCGGCTTTCTTTTAAAAAACCAGGCCACGATAATCAATGCCGGCTACTATTAACCAAAAATCTTTATATACCTCATCTTGAGGTCATAGAGGATGCTTTCAAGGACATTTTTTTCCTCGTCGGTCAAGTTGCCCGTGGTCTTTGCCTGCAGAAGTCTTAAGGAATCAATGGCGTTCTTGGCCAAAACCGGGTCCTTCTGCTTCTGGCCGGTAGCAGGGTCGGCGATTTCACCAAGATGAAAAAGCGCCGCGGTATTAAGCGACATGATAAAGGCAATGAATGTCACCTCCGGCATCACACATTTTCCATCTTTCCATATCTTGCCGGCTTCGCAACATTCTTTTTGTTCTGGTGATTTTTCAGTCATCTCGCATCCCGTTGTTGCTGTTGAAACAAGAATAAAGTGAAAATCTTTTACTTACCATTAAATAAAGACGGCAGCTCAAGAACCATGGCGTCTTCAATCTTATCAAGATCCTTAACCTTCTTGAGCAGATCCTTTGGAATCAACGTATCGGTATTCAGAAGAATAACATTGCGGCCTTTTTCCTCTTCCTTGCCCACGGTCATCCTTGAGATATTCACCCCGCCGTTGCCAATGGTTGTTCCCAGAGCACCGATTACTCCCGGCTCATCCCTGTTATAGACAAAAAGCATCGGTCCGCCGGGAAGTGCTTCCAGACGGAAGGTGTTAAACCTGACCAGTCTGGGTTCATTTTTGCCAAAGACAGTACCCGCCAGGACATTTTCTTCATCGGTGGTTTTGACTTTTATGGAGAGCAGACTTGTAAAATCATCGGATTGACTGGTTTTTGATTCAACCACCCGAATGCCCCTTTCCTTGGCAATCATCGGCGCATTTACAAAATTGACCGCATCCTTAAGAATAGGCGTAAACAGCCCTTTGAGAAATCCCACGGTAATCGGACCGGTTTCCATTTCAGCCAAATCACCGGAATATTCGAGTTTAACCTCTTCAACCCCGCCCTTGGCAATCTGCATATGAAAAGAACCAAGCATCTCTGCAAGGGTAACGTAAGGACCTACCTTAGCAAGAACCTCGCTGCTCACCGATGGGACATTAACCGCATTGGTAACGGTTCCGTGAAGCAGATAACTCGCCATCTGTTCGGCAATGATTACCGCAACATTTTCCTGCGCCTCGGATGTAGAGGCGCCCAGATGCGGCGTGCATATAAAATTATCCAATGAAAGCAAAGGATTATCAAGGGTTGTGGGTTCGACCTCAAATACATCAAGCGCCGCGCCGGCAATCTCACCGTTCTTCAATGCTTCATATAATGCCTCTTCGTCAACCACTCCGCCCCGGGCGCAATCAATAAACAGGGCGTCATTCTTCATGTTCTTGAATTCCTGGGTGGAGAGGACATGCTTTGTTTCTTTGGTAAGCGGAACATGCACCGAGATATAGTCTGATCTTTTGCACAGTTCCTCAAGGGAAACGAGTTCCACTCCGAGTTTATCCACCAGATCCTTGGGCATATGCGGATCAAAGGCAATGACTTTCATATGAAGGCCTTGAGCGCGATTAGCAAAGATACTTCCTATTCTGCCGATACCGACGATACCCACGGTCTTACCGGTAAGTTCCCTTCCGGAAAATTTTTTCTTCTCCCATTTGCCTTCTTTCATTGAAGCGGTTGCCTGAGGGATTTTTCGCGACAGGGATACCATCATGGCGATAGCGTGTTCCGCTGCGGTTGTGGCATTGCCGTCCGGAGCGTTCATAACAACGATGCCCCTTTTACTTGCAGCGGGAATGTTAACGTTGTCCAGACCGATTCCGGCCCTACCGACTATTTTCAGATTATCCGCAGCTTCAATAATTTCTTCCGTGACCTTGGTGGCGCTCCGAATCACCAGGCCATCGTAGGCACCGATAATTTTCTTCAACTCTTCAGGAGCCAAACCGGTAATTATATCTACTTCCAAACCGGCTTTTCGTAATATTTCCGCTCCCACTGGAGCCAGATTGTCGCTAATCAGTACCTTCATCACTTCTCCTTTAATAACCCTTTGCAAAAAGACACATTAAAGTATGTTTCATGGGGAATATATTTCAGGTTTAAATTCTTTACTTAAGAGTCAATTTTAAATGCTACACTGGATTTAAAAC
>JAHJJF010000032.1 GCA_018823135.1 Pseudomonadota bacterium | reverse complement strand
TTTATCATGAAGCCGGTTAAAAATATCGATCTGGCGCGTATCATCCGCCAGAGCCTGGACGCCTGCAAGACCTGATACCAACACCCTAAGAGTATCGGGATTGCCTGGCGGGCAGCCGGCAGGCAAGAAGGCATTGATACGGCACATGATCAAGGGATACAGCTGGTTCAGCCTGTTACCGGGAAGCTTGGAGGCAAGGGTTTTCCAAGCCTCATCACGGGGGATACCCAGGTGTTTTTCATGATTGAAAGACATGGTTGGATATTGTAGTTTTCTTGTACTATGACGGGCTTGTCCATTTCCAGTATTCTTCCTGTTCCGCCTCGGCAATCACATTGAATCAGCCCGCTCTGCTAAATCAATGTATCTAATAGTTTTTTAATGTATTGCAAGCCCTGTTTGGAAATTTAAGGATCCTTCCGTAAGCTTCCCTGTCACTTTTCTTCGTACCCAATCCATATTTTAATATTTGAAGGTGAGATTTTCTTGTATATAGTAACTGTTAATATCCCAGTAAATTTTAATATTAACAAAATATTTTTTTTCCTTGACTTGGGCAGGGTAAATACCCATACCATGGACTATAGTTTTCTGACAGGTTTGGCTGATTATACTATATAGCGAATAAAAACCTATGGTTGAGAAAAGAAAACATAGCCGATACCTGGTGCAAAATGGCCCAATGGTCAAGGATGTGCACCAACTGGGTATTATAAAGAATATCAGTTTGGGTGGGATGTTGTGTCTTTGTCTGGCCTTGCCCGAACATACGAAAGGCCAAGACATCTCTATTGTATGCCCACATAATTG
Organism: Pseudomonadota bacterium; assembly: GCA_018823135.1. Classification (NCBI taxonomy): domain Bacteria; kingdom Pseudomonadati; phylum Pseudomonadota; species Pseudomonadota bacterium. The sequence goes on along the minus strand of JAHJJF010000032.1, from coordinate 26,150 downwards.
TTTTTCTCTTGAGAATATTCCGGTTGAAACCATCAAAGAAAAGTTAGTCAAAGATACTTTTGGTTTCCCATGTTTTCATCAGTGCGGTATCAAATTCGGCGCGCTGACTCAACTCCAGAAGACAATGTTGCAGTTCTTTCTGGCTCATTATACGGAGCAAGGTTTATCCAGGACCAGCTGATTTCGTTGGTTTTTTATCCGGATTTTGGCAAACCGGCCCCGGAAAGAAAGCCCCCCAGAAAAACTTGTATAATTTGAGATGATGCGATATCAGACGTTACATACCATCTTGGAAAAATCTATACCCAATTGGCATTTTGTTTACGAATAAATATTATTGATTGCAGTTAGTTGCATAAGAAATTCTGGAGGTGTCGTGATGAAGAAAGAACCTTATCTCATTGGTACGATTGCTGTGGTTGTTCTCTCAGTATTTCTCTTATTTGCCTGCGGCGGAGGGGGCGATGGCACTACTTCCGGAGCAGCTGATTCCGTCGGCAGTGTGGCATTGTTTTTAACCGATTCGCCCTCAAATGATTTTGACGAGATTAAAGTCACCATCCATGAAATTCTGCTTCTGCCGGAAGACGATGATCAGGAAAAAGTCACAATCTTCACTTCAGATGCCGGGGAGACCATCGATCTCCTGAAACTTGAAACCGAATCCACCCTGTTTGCCCTTGATAATAATGTCCCGGCCGGCTGGTACAGCAAAATCAGGATGTATGTCAGCAAGGTGGAACTGTGCAATGATGGAGAAGAGCCCATCCTGGCCAAGGTGCCGGCAAACGGCAAGATCGATCTTAATCCCAAAGATGTCTTTTACGTTGCCCCGGGCGAGACCATTGCCCTTGAGCTTGATATGTGTGCGGACAAGTCCATCCACATTGTCAAAAAGGGACATAAGGACGAATACAATTTCCGTCCGGTTATTTTTGTGCAGGTCATGACCTCGGAAGCTCCAGGGAAACTGGTCAGGCTTTCAGGATACATCCGGGAGAAGACGGATGACGCCTTTATCCTCTGTCCGGATCAACCGATAATTAATGGACAATCTGACCTGGCGGATAATTTCCCGGCTCGGTGCAGTGTTATAAATATCATCAATGCAACAACCTTTTTTGACGAAAATGGCGATCAAACTGATTTTGCTGATCTGGAGATCGGCGACGCAGCCCAGGTCATTGGTAAATATCAATATTCTCCTGATGACCCAAGCATGCTCTTGCATTTTGAAGCGTATGTGGTTGAGATTGGAATCTTTCTGCGCCTTGAAGGAATCATTCAGTCGGTGCCGGAAATTGTCGACGGCAAGGGGACTTTTCTGTTTGCGATTTCTCCGGGCCAGGGGATCAATGGTGAAGTGATTGTGATGGCCATAGTCCCGGTTGGTACCGGTGTTTTCAATAAAGCCGGCGAGACAATTGCCCTGAACGATCTTGAAGTGGGGGAGATGGCGGTGATCGACGGAATACTTGATGTCACGCAGGCCCCTGATATTTTAAAGGCAGCTCTCATCGTAAGCGGTCAGAGGCAGCCTGCAACCGAGCTCACCGGAATTCTTACAGATATGACCGATGATACCCTCACCGTCACCCCGGAGGGTGGTGATCCGGTCTGTGTGCGGCTTGTAATTGATACGCATTATTTTAAACTTATTATCGACGACAATGGTTTTACCCAGGAAAAAATCACCAAGGATGATCTGGTGGGCAATGAACAGTTACGAATTTACGTTCTTCCGGGTGATCCGTGCCCGGTAGCAGAAGATGTTTTTGTCATTATTGATCAAACCACTTAGCTGCTATGTGCCGATACAATAAAAAAAGCGGGCTTACGGCCCGCTTTTGTATTGCTCTCATTCTCGGCAACAGAACTGAGAACATTTATTGTGTGTCGGTTTCAACGGAGCAATATAATAGGCGTCTTGGCGGTGGCATCTTCGTAGCATCACACATCAGGTTTGTTGTCCCGGCGTTCAAACAGCCTGGGATGATCCCTTTTCAGGCAGTCGGGGCAGATACCGTGACTGAACCGGGCATCGGTATGTTCAGAGATATAGACCTCAAGCTGGTTCCAGTAATCCTTGTCGTCTCGTATCTTTTTACATGACATGCAGATTGGAATAATTCCACTTAAAGTTTTTACTTCGTTTAATGCCTCTTTCAGCTCAAGCTGTTTTGACCTGAGACTGTGAATAAGAATAAGAATATGCTCCTGCATTTCATTTCCAGGATGCTTTAAAACGAATTCCTGGAAAACATCACAATCAACACAGGTCAAATATTTCTTGGCGAATTTCCCTTGGACGTCACCGCCGCACATAGTTCCGGCAATCAACCAGCACCGGCCGCATTCATTGTTATAGGCGGGACAATTCGCTTCATGGCATTGTTTTTTCTCCCAGCATTTATTGGGAAGGCTTTTTGCTGTAGCAGCAATCCATTCACTCCATGATTTTTCATCGGCTTGAAGGGAAAATTCAATAAACGTCCGCAGATTTCTGAGTACATCGCTATATGGATGATCGTTATTGGAATCAACTGTCATGCTAAGCACCTGTCTTCATTAAGGGGTATTTCAATAAATTGTACTCCCGCAGTCAGGATCTCCTAGTCGCTCCCTCCGGGCGCGGTAAAGAGATCCTGCTTTTCAGCAACCAACTGCAGGCAGGCATCAACCACATCGGGATCATAACTGGTTCCTTTGTGTTCAGTAATTTCCTCCAGCGCCCTGTCGATTCCAAGGGAGGGTCTGTATGGGCGATGGGAAGCCATGGCCTCTGTTGTGTCGGCAACACGGATAATCCTTGCCTCTAAAAGAATCTCGTCCCCGGTAAGCCCGCGTGGATAGCCTGAACCATCAATGTTTTCATGATGCTGAAGAACTATCTCGCCGATCGGCCAGGGGAACTCAATATTTTTTAAAATTTCATACCCGACCGTTGGATGCGTTTTCAGCAGATCATGCTCTATTGCGGTCAAATCACCGGGTTTTGAGAGAAACTCGGCAGGCACATATATTTTACCGAGATCATGCAGGAGCGCCGCGACTTTGATGCCTTCGATTTTTTCCTGCCGCAAGCCCATTCTGCGGGCGATGGCGCATGCCAGGTGAGCAACCATTTTCTGGTGGCCTGCCGTATACGGGTCTCTGATCTCGGAAGTCATTGACAATGCGTCAACAGTAGAATGCAGCGCGCTGTTTAACATTTCGAGGCTTTGCCTCACCTGGTCTTCAGCCTGTTGACGCAGGGTAATATCTCTGAAGGTAACAACACCTCCGACAATTTTGTTTTTTTCCCAAATGGGCGTACTTTCATACTCCACCGGTAAGCTTGTCCCGTCCTTCTTCCAGAAAACCTCGTTGATTATTGAAATGGTATCGCCGTGTTCGATGGATATTTTGACCGGGCATTTTTTTTGGGGATGAAATGGCGTAACATTTTCTCTTTTATGGAGAACATTATGAAAGCTTCTGCCGATAAGTTCATCTGCATCATAGCCGGTGATATCCATTGCAGCGGGATTGATAAAGGTGATTTTCCCTTGGGCATTCACACCGCAGATGCCTTCTGCAACCGCATCAAGAATCAATTTGTTCTGACGATGGAGTTGTCTTATTCTTGAGGTCCTTTTCCTTACGATAATCTCCAGCTCACCCTTTGCTTTCTGCAGAGACTCTTCCGCCTGTTTTCTTTTGATAACCCCGGCCAGGGTATTGGCGATTGAAAGAATAAAATCCTTCTCCGTCTTGTTGCTTTTATGACCTTTGGTGACGTATAGGTTAATAACCCCAAGCAATTCTTTGCCGAACATTATCGGTGTACAGTAATGTCCGTGATCTTTTATTCCCTCATACTGAATTTCATGGCGGTCATCCATGCGGTCGGCAAAGATGATTTCCCTGTTCTCGGCAGCCCTGCCGCAAAGGCACTGGCCGAATTCAATTTTCCTGCAGGTGGTTATAAGGAAATCGGAAATACCCTGGTGGGCGATCATCTTCAGGGACTTCCCGTCAGCACCGACATGAAAAATACATCCCTTGGCTTCCAGTGAAAGCCACGGGATGGAGAGAATCAAAGCAAGGGTTCTCCGCATCTGCTCCTTTAAGGAGATCGGTTCCAGGGAGAGCTTCAGGTTCTCAACGGTCACTTCCAATTCATCCTTGGCCTTCCGGAGGGCTTCTTCAGCTCTTTTTCTCTCAATCACACCGGCAAGGGCATTGGCAACCGCCGTGAGAAAATCTATCTCCGTTTTATCTCTTTTATGGCCATGGACTATATAGGTATTGATGACTCCGAGAAGTTTTTTGCCGTTCATGACAGGTATGCAGTAATGGCCATGTTCAAGCATGCCGTCATAATGCACAGTATGCAGTTTAGTCAGGCACTTTGCATACACAACTTTTTTTGTGAGTGCTGCCTGGCCGCAGAGACAATATCCAAAAGGTATTTTTGAGCATGAGTGCAGTAATGTGTCGGGAAGGCCTTGCTGGGCGACAAGATGCAGCACGTGACGATGCTCGTCGACCAGAAAAATACAACCTTTGGATTCAATTGACAGCCATGGGATGGAGAGAATCATGGCAAGAGTCTGCTCAAGCTGTTTCTGGAGCGAGATCGGTTCCAGCGACAGTTTAAGCACGGAACTTATCGTTTTTTGAATCCAGTAATTCCGGTTGAGTTGTTTATCAGTTGTTTTCACTGCTCTTCCTTTTTCTAGTGGTACTGTAGTATAACACTCATTATGATCCTCTCAAAGTGAAGAAAGAGGATCATGTGTTTTCTCAACAAAAAATTATTTGTATTATTTTTCCTCTTATTTTTTTTACCTCTTGTTTGTGCCCCATCCTATTCACCATACATTCCACATTGAAAATATCCATGAAATAGAGTAGCTATTTTCCCCTATGCGCAAGAACAACAATATAAAGATACGGCCTTAGGATGTCCATTCGGGAAGAACTGGAACAGCGGGAAAGTGAATACTTGTCCCCCTATGCCTGCTTGAGCGCCATGAGCCGCGGCCGGGTCAGAAGCGAAAAGGAATGCACGATCAGGACGGCATTCCAGCGCGACCGCGACCGGATTGTCTATTCCAAGGCCTTCAGGCGGCTGAAGCATAAAACCCAGGTCTTTCTGGCGCCCTCCGGCGACCATTATCGTACGCGTCTCACCCATACCCTGGAAGTATCGGAAATAGCCAGAACCATTGGCCGGGCAATGCGGCTGAATGAAGACCTGGTTGAGGCAATCGCCCTGGCCCATGATCTGGGTCACACGCCCTTCGGACATGCCGGCGAAACCGTGCTCAATGAATTGACCCCGGGAGGATTTTCCCATTACCGGCAGAGTCTCAGGGTGGTGGATGTCCTGGAAAACCAGGGCCTCGGTCTGAATCTGTCCTATGAAGTGCGGGACGGGATTGCCAAGCATTCCAAGGGCTACGGCGAGGTTATACCCGGCAAGAGCCAGGATCTGCCTGAAACCGCCGAAGGTATTGTCGTGCGCTATGCCGATATCATCGCTTATCTGAATCACGACCTTGACGATGCGATCAGGAGCGGCGTGATCCGGGAGGAGGATGTTCCTGGAGGCTGTCACCGCGTCCTCGGCAACACTCATTCGGAACGGGTGTTTACGATGATCAGCGGTGTGCTGTCCGGTACTGTGGCCGGCGATCATGCACCGGTATTCGGTATCGAAGAAGAGGTGGGCCGCGCCATGCAGCTATTGAGAAATTTTTTGTTTCATAATGTGTACAGATCATCCCGGGTGCATAATGAATTCGTCAAGGCGACGAAGATACTCAGAGAATTATATGCATATTGTATGGAGCATCGGGATTTTCTGGAAAGGGAAATGGGGACGTTTGCCTCGTGTTCATCCTTTGAGCGAAGAGTCTGCGATTTTATCGCCAGCATGACTGACCGGTATGCGCAGAATATGTACCACCGGCTTTTCCTGCCCGGGGCTGTTCAGAAGCCCGAATGAAAAGTTCACGGATGCCCCGTTTTGATTAGAAAGCAATTATCCGATAACAGGAGGAATATACTAATGACTGATGAAGAAACAGGATTCATCCCCTATGAAATGGCGATGAGGATTGTCGGCAATGTTATTGAAGAAGAACATATTCATGAGACGGGAAGGCGGATTCTCACGGTGTATGACAAGCAGGGGAATGAATTGTGCTGGTACGATGCCGAGGAAATAATGGCCGATGTTCAGGGCAAGACCGCTGATGAACGAAAAACCAACGCCGTTGAGATGATTCTGCACCAGATCCCTGAATGGGCCGTGGATGATCTTCTGGCTAAAATTGAGCTGGAAAAGGCCTGAAGATTTCTCGAGCCGATCCAATCCCGGTATCTGCAGTCCGCTTGGCTCGAGAAAAATAAAGGCTATTAGAAAAAATAAGAAGCCGCTTCCGGGCATCGCTGACCAAGGCTTTATTGTTCAACCCCCTGGGGCATGGGCGGCATATGGTCGCCTCCGAGAATATAGCCGCCGTCAAGTCTGATGACGCTGCCGGTCATGTAGGTGGCGTCTTCTATCATGAAGAAGATGCTCTTGACGATTTCCTCAATGCGGCCGGTCCTTTTGAGGAGAATATGGTCCTTGATTGCCTGCCGCTGTTCTTCTTTGAGCAACCCCCATCCCCTGGTCTGTTCCGCGTGCCTTGTTTCAAAAAAACCGAGCATCAGTTCGTTTACCCTGACTTCAGGGGCCCCCTGTCTGGCCCAGGTCTCGGTGAAGGATGAGACTGCCCGGTTTGCCGCTGCATAGCCGTCATTAAAAATCAAGCCTGCCGGGCCGCTCCTGCCGGTAATTCCTGCAATTGAAGAAAGGGTGATCACTGCGCCCTGTCCTGATTTCTTGAGCAATGGCAGGCAGTGATGAAACACCCACCTCTTGGCCTTGAGGGTGGTGGCCATCTCCAGATCCCATTGGTCGGGAGTGTATTCGCCATGCACCACGGGCATGCCGCCCCTTTCAATATTATTTATCAGAATATCAAGGGATCCGTATTTGTCGCGGATGCGGCGGACAAGATCCTGGATCTGATCAGGGTCTCTCAGGTCGACCTCGACGATCAGGTGGTCTCCGGCTAATTCTGAAACTTCTTTGATGGTTTGCCTGGATTCTTCAGGCCAGTCGAAATAAGTGAAAACCACATTGGCTTGCGCGCGAGCGAACGCCAGGCCGATTGCCTTGCCGATCCCTTTTGCCGAACCGAGAACAAGGGCGGTTTTTTCGTGAATTTTCATAAAGGTTGCCGGTTAATTTATTTTTTGGGGAACTGGTCCTCAGGGCCAGTTCAGAATCAGTTGGCTGTGCCTTAATGAAACATTGAGTATTAAGGCTCAAAGGCATAAAGTCTTTGAAGACACATCCCGAAAGCCTTGTGACGAATTGTAAATTATCACAGGGTGGCAGTTTTTACTCGGTGCCTTCCGCCTCTGTGCCCGGATATTTACACATCCACATCCTTCTTGATTTTGAGCAGCAGGCGATGGCCGGGGTAAATCGTGTCCCCTTTGATCTGGTTCCATCTTCTGATTTTATCCGGCGTCAGATTATAGCGTTTGGCAATGGTCCAAAGCGTGTCGCCGCCTTGAACCTGATAATAGGTGAGCTGGGTGTCGGAATTTTCTTCGGTTTCAGTCTCGGGGATTCTCTTGGCAACGGTTGTGACTGTTGTGATGGGCGTCGTGTATTCAAAGGCGGAGAGGGCCTTGGGGCTTAAAGTTTTATCCTCATCAGTTAAATAAAGGGCGAGCTGCTGGCCGGCGCGAATGCTGTGGATGCTGGGCAGGTTGTTCCAGGCGGCGATCATGTAGGGGGGGGCACCGTAACGCTTTGATATTTCTGAAATGGTTTCCCCTGGACGAACCTTATGGAGGACAAGATTTTCAGGAGACGCCTCAGCGGGTTTGATTTTCGAAGCAATTTCGTTTTCGCTCAGTAATTTGTATTCCGTGGTCCTGTATGGGATTCGCAGGTTTTTTCCGGGGATCAGCTGAGAGGCCTGCAAGTCATTGGCCTTGAGCAGGGTTGTCTTGTTAAGGTTGTATTTGCTGCAGATTTTGGTGAGAGTGTCGCCTTTGAGCACCTTGTGCGTTTGATATTTCGTGGTCATAACTGCCTGGACCCTGGGCAGATTCTGCTCCACAAGTTCCTTGGTGCCGATCGGCACTTTTAATGGGTATCTTTTTTGTTCCGCTGGGGTGATGGCGCGACGCAGTTCCCTGTTGTAGTTCCGGAGCTCTTCAAAATCCATGTCAATGGCAACGGATACGGCCTGAATGGTTGTCCAGCGGGGAACCTCGACGGTTTCATATTCAAAGGGTTCGTCATATTCAATATCGGTAAATCCGTATTTCTCCGGCTCTTTAGCAATAAGGATGGCTGCTATGAGTTTTGGCACATACAGTTTGGTTTCCGGGCGCAGATAACGCTCCTGGGCGATTTCCCAGAAGTTGTTGGTCTTATACTTGCGGACCGCCTTCCTGATCTTTCCTTCACCGGCATTATACGCTGCAACCGCAAGATGCCAGGATTTGAAATCTTCATAGAGGTAGGAAAGATAAGCGATTGCCGCAGCGGAGGATTTTACCGGATCGCGTCGTTCATCGACAAAATCATTAACCGTCAGGCCATATTTGCGGCCGGTTGCCCGCATGAATTGCCACGGGCCTACAGCCCTGGCCCGGGAATAGGCGGTGAGATTGTAGCCGCTTTCGATCATCGGCAGATAAGCGAGATCGAGGGGCAGACCTTTTTCTTTTAACTGTTGCTGAATCAACGGCAGATATTTCCCGGAGCGGGCCAGCCATTTTGTGAATGTCTGCCGTTGTTTGTTCTGAAAGAAGTCCAGATAGAATTCCACCTGACGATTCATCGTCACCGGGAAATCGTAGTTGACCTCGGCCTCTTCGGTAACTTCCTCAGGGGTGCCTTCTTCCCAGGAGCCAAGAGCCTCAAGCTGTTTGACTTCTTCTTCCACGGTTGCTTCGGTTTCGGAGGCGGTCAGTTCTTCGGATAATTTTTCCGTTGAGGCCTGGGGATCTTCTTCTGTTTCCTGGGCGGCATCATTTTCGGCCTCAAGAAGTGTGTCCTCCGCAGGAAGGATGATTTCTTCGGTAATTGTCAGTTCTTCGGATTGATCTTCTACGATTTGCGGTTCGTCATCTTCTACCGGATCAGATGAGGATGTCCTGGTTGAGGCGCATCCAGAGATCAACAGGAGAAAGAACAGGGAACAGATGGCGGCGATGCAGGAATTTCGGTTAGGCATGATTTATTATATAATAAGTGGCGAAAGCTGAAAAACTGTTTCTTTAACGCAGCAAATCAATGTATTATATGGACCTTTTTTATGGTTCACAAGGGATGAGAAGTGTTGACAATAACAAAATCAAAACGGTTTCTCAGTTTGTTATAATAGGCAGAGTATTTTATGAATTGTTCCATTAACAAGCCAAAATCCCTTTAGCGATGCCGCCTCGGGATTTTGATAAATCATATTTATACCTGTTTCAGTATACTGATATTTTACATGAAAGGCTTCTTTGCGCAATTAAAAACGTCTTATGGCTTGAAGTTATAAAGATTTTAGTGAAGTATGAGCGGGTATCACCGACGAATATCACTGCGTAAACAATTTGAAATTCATCAACGTCACCCAATAAAATCAATAGGTTGTGGGCATGTTGCCTGTCAGGATCCGTTCTTTTGATTCTGAAAATAATTTCCGAATATTTCTGTCTCAAGATCTGTCATGTTGAAACGTACCAGAAAAAAGTTTCTCTTTATTTTTATTTCGAGCGTTGCGTTGATTGCTGTTGGCCTTATTGCCGCATTTCTCTGGTTTGTGGTATTTCATCCGGGGGATGAAATACTGCAAAGCAATATCGAAAAAATCCTTGCCATGGAAAGCCCGGTGTACTACCGCGATGGGCAGAACGCGATCGGCGTTTTTTTTGAGGAAGCACATAGGCAATATGTTCCTTACGAACAAATTCCCAGAGCGTTTATTGATGCAATAGTTTCCGCCGAGGACAATACCTTTTTTGAGCATTGGGGCGTTGACCTGGGCGGTATGATGCGGGCGCTGATGGCCAATATCCGCGCTGGAAAGGTTGTTCAGGGCGGCAGCACAATTACCCAGCAAACGGCCAAAAACCTTTTCAAGCGCAAGGATAGATCTCTGTGGGCAAAAATAAAGGAACTGCTCTCTGCCTGGCGACTGGAGTATCATTATTCAAAGGAAAAAATTCTCGAATTTTACTCGAACCAGTTTTTTGTAAGCGGCAACGGCAGAGGCCTGGGAGTTGCCGCAAAATATTATTTCGATAAACCGGTTTCGGAGCTCAATGCTCTTGAATGCGCCTTTATAGCCGGGAGCGTCAAGCGACCGAATTATTATAACCCTTTTATAAAAAATCGGGAAGCTGATGCGGAAGCGGCAAGGGTGCGCGCCAAGAATAGAGTCGCCTATGTCCTGAAGCAGATGTATCGGTTGGGAAAACTCGACCGGGCGAATTATGAGAATTTCATCGAAGAGGAAATCCCTTTTCAGCAGGGGCAGATGTATTATTCGATCAATACGATTATGGATCTCGTCAAGGAGGCCATGGCAAAGCCGGAAATAGAAGAAGCGTTGAGCCGGCGTGGCATTGATAATATTGCGACTTCGGGGATCAGAGTAATCACCTCCATTGAAAAAGACCTGCAGGAAAGCGGCCTGCTGGCCTTGCGCCAGGAGTTGTCGCGGCTTGACATCAGGCTTAAGGGTTATGAGAGGGCTGATGTGCAGAACACCTGTGCGCAACTTCCCTTTGTCAGCGGCAGGAACCTCAATGTCGGAGATTTTCTGGTGGGGATTGTTCAGTCAAAAGAAATGCACCCTGAACCGCTTATAACCGTGCGTTTTGATAAGCAGGATCAAGACAGCGATGCGGCCGGGTTTATTGACGCAAGAGGAATTAATAACATTCTCAATCCTCTCATGAAGTATAAGAAAAATCTCTGGACCAGGGCAACCAGTGAGGATTTTCCCGTACTTCTCGACCAGATTGAAGAAGGGGACCTTGTATATGTGAGTGTGCGAAAGATCGATCCGGATACCGGCAAATACACCTTTGATCTGGAAAAATATCCTGAAATTCAGGGGGCGCTCCTGGCACTTAATAATGGCTCAATCCGGGCGATGATCGGCGGCATGGAGAACAGGTTTTACAACCGGGCGGTCATGTCTAAAAGGTCCATGGGGTCAATCATCAAGCCCCTGGTGTATACCACGGCATTACAACTTGGCTGGAGCAGTCTCGATATCCTGAATAATGAAAGAAATGTTTTCGTCTATCAGGGAGAGTCGTATTCTCCGAGGCCGGATCACCTGAGTTCCTATAAAGGGGTCTCCATGAGCTGGGCCGGTGTGCATTCGGAAAATGTGGCGACTGTCTGGCTCCTGTACCATCTTTGCGATCACCTGTCGCCGGCGCAATTCAAAGATGTGGTCAATAATCTCGGGCTGGGACGAAAACTTAATGAATCATATCCGGCATACAGGAACCGGTTGCGCGACAAGCATGGAATTGTGGTGAACAATGATGCCTTATACCGGGTGGCGTTTGCAAATGCCATTGCCGATCTGGAGCCGGATCTGATTTTTGCGGGCAGAATAGAGGAATACGAGCTGCTCAAAACCCTTCATTATGGCTCGGATTTTGAGCGTTTCATGCGAGAAAATTTACGCGATATCCTCCTGGCCAGAGAGGCGGGCGATAAAACACTGCTCAAAGAATATGATGTCAGACGTTCATTGCTTGATAAGAATTTTCTCCGCTATAAGAAAATTCTTGCCGAGCTTGAGAGGCTGCGCAGCGGCGAAACCGAGATTATCGAATCTTTGTCCGCATGGGAGGACGGTCCATTCATTTTTGCAGACTGGGATAATGCCGAAGTCGATTTCAAGCCAGGGGAAAAATCTGTAGCTCTTGAAGAAGACCAGTTGCCGGAACTTGAACCTGAAGTGTATGAGCTGTTCTATAATAACAATACAGGTCTATTTTATTTCGGGGTCAAACCCGAAGGCGAAGCCTGGAGGGCGCAGACTGCTCAGGATCTGGAAAATATCCAGGCTTTTTTAAGTGAAGAGGAGAAAGCGGATTTCTGGAATTCGATTCAGATTGAGGGGCTGTTGGCCGCTGCCACAATAAAAGCCCTGGATGAAGTCATTGAAAAAGAATTTGCCAAGCTCAAGGATCTGCCGGAATACGGTGAAGAAATTCTCCATTCGGTGAATGACTTCAGGGTGCTGGTTGCATTGCAGTATCTTATCGGTTTCTGCCGATTGGCCGGGATCGAAAGCGATCTTGATCCGGTCCTGTCTTTTCCACTGGGATCAAATGTTGTTTCCGTGCTGGAGGTGGCCCGGGTTTACGAAAGTCTTTCCACCGGCAGGATTTTTCTGAACGGCTGGACGTCCACCGGAGATTTCCTGTCGGTGATCGACCGGATCGAGGATGCCGATGGAGAAGTGATTTATGCGCCCAGGCAGTCAAGCAGAAGAATAATTGCTCCGGAGACCTCGATTGCGGTGACCGATATATTGAGGAATGTCGTGAAGTACGGCACCGGGCGTTATGCCTATAAAAATATCAAGTTGCGCAGCCGGGACAAAGAGCTTGATGCGCAACTCAAGGAGCTTGATCTGCATGTGCCGGTGATCGGTAAAACCGGGACCGCGAATCGTTTTACAAATGCCGCTTTTGCCGGGGTCGTCCCTGTTGCGGTGCCGGGCAATAAATTTTCTCTGGACGGCGGTTATGTTCTTGCTTGTTACGTGGGTTTTGATGACAATAAGCCCATGGTGAAAAACTCGACCAGCATAACCGGAGCAAGCGGGGCTCTGCCCATGTGGTCGCGACTGGCGAATACAATCGTTTTGAGCAAGGATTTTGCTTCAAGCATGGATATCGTGGATTTTTCATTCTCCGGGATAACGGAGGTCCCGCTGTATTATCCGGACCTCGGTCAAGTCATGGTGGATATTAACTCCAAAAGAGGGTGGGGGGGCATAGATGAGGAAAGCGGAACCGTCTCCCCTGCAATGACCGCCTCGATCACAACTTTTGCCACGCCCCTGGGCGGCGGCAGGGTTAAACCGGAAAGATTTTATCAACCGTATTGGCAAATGAAGGAGAACTGACCATGCGGAATTATTTATTATTGCTTTGCAGTCTGGTAATGATCATTGCCGGATGCGCAAGTCCTGAAAAGAAAATTCGTGCCGATTTTCCGGCAGAGGATTTTCCGGTTACAGAAAAAACGGAACTTGTGCCTAAGGTCGCACCAGCGGTCAAGAAAGCAGAGGTGAACGATCTCCTGTCCGTTTCCGCGCCCCGTAAGGGCGAAATAGTCGTTGAAGAACAAAAGGATGAACAAATAGAAACAGAGGAAGAAACCGCAGTCGAGGAAGAGCCCAGCGAGGAGCTATCGCCTGAAATTCCTGCGGAAGCAGAAACTTCCGTTGTCTCCGAGGAAATCCCGGAACCCCGGGATGAGATACCTCCTGTTGAACCTGCGGTACATCATAATCAGAGACTGCAGGTTTACGCAACAAGGGTTGATAACTGGATAGGATTGACCGGCCAGATGGAATCCCTTGATATGGCTGAACCTCTTCCTGGTATGGATAAGTGCATAAAGCTCGCGGGGCAGGTTTACAGGGGCTACCGGTATCTTGTTTCAGTCGATACCGAAGCGCCGTCAGGGCAGGGAACGCCGGACGGTTTTTCGGTTAATCTGGGGGTTTATGCCCAGGATGGCGAGTATCTTGAACAGGGATGCGAAGCGGTGCTGCTCCAAGGTGAAAAACTGGTAAATCAATGGGTGTCCGGGTTCAATACAACCGTTGCCGAGCAGGCGGAAATGGTGATTTCCTATTATGCGGAGAAGGGCCGTATCGAGGAAACCCTGCTGGCCTATCGCGACCTCAGTGAGACCTATCCGGATTGGAAAATTTCCCCGGAAATAAAAATATTATATGGAAAGGCCCTTCTTGAGTCGGGTGAGTTGACGGAATCTGCGGCTATTTTGAAAGAAGTCTTTACCGATAAAAGACTTCCCGAAATTGAAAAATGGGCGTTACAGCGGAATGTGGCGGATCTGCTGCTCGCTACGGGAAGAGTGGAGGAAGCAAAAAGGTTATATCAGTCCCTGGTGGAATTATTCGCAGCACAGAACACTGACGAAGCCTGGGTTTCCGGTCAGCTTGCCCTGCTGGACAATGTTGAGCTTCACGCCGAAGAGATGACCTTCTATATGGCGGTGCTGCAGGCATATCTGGTTTTTGACGGCAGACAATTGCCCCAGGATCTTCGAATCCGGGTCAAAAGTCTTGGAACTGCGTTTCCGGGGAGCCTTTTCACTTTTCAGGCCAGAGAACTTCTTGGCCAGGCGGAAGATCAGGCAAGGGGGTGGGTGGAAAAACGTTTGAGCACGGTGGCGGGTCTGGTTGAAGGAAAGGAGTTTACTCAGGCTCTTGAAATTCTTGACGGCATGCTGGCTGGGAAATTGCTGAAGGAACTTCGTTTTCAGGTGGAACAAACCCGGCAAGAAGTATTGTTTGCGGAAAAGCAGGAATTGGAAGCCCAGCGCCTTATGCTGGAGCAATCATTGGCAATTCAATGGGAGGACGCCCTGAAGCTTGTTGACTTGCAGCGTTATGATGAAGCAATTTCCTCTTTCCAGCTGTTACTTGGGACGGAATTTGAGAAAAAAGCTGAAGAACAAATTATCAAGTCGGGAAATCTGGCGGCAATCGATTTAAGACGGCGTGCTGCAAGTTTGTTTGTCAAAGCCCGGAAAACCGTTGACGCAAATTATAAAACCGAACTCCTTCTTGAATCGCACCGGCTGCTGAACGAAATTCTTGTGAAATATCCTGATGCGGAAATAGTTGCCAAGGTTTTGCAGAACTTGAAGATACTTGAAGAGCAGATCTACAGATTTGACCCGACGCTTCTTAATAAGCCGGATGCAGCTGAAATCGAACCAGGTGAAACGGAAGGGGAGAATTATGAGCCTACAGAATAGTGTATTGATGCTCCTCAGCAGATAATCGCCAGACTTCGAAACTACGGGGGATGGTCTTTCCGTTCCCCTGGATGGATTTGTTTTTCAGAGGAAGTTGTTCCATCCAGTCAATCCCCGAGTGATTCTTTTGAAAACGAAAGATGCCGACTCCCGGTATTTCCTCCCTTGGATCTTTTATCAAACCTCCGGTCTTAAAATTAAAAAATGCTGACAAACACTTGTGGCAGTGGATAGTTTTCTGGGCGGCTGGATAAAATTAAATTTCTAATATTCGCCTTTATAATATATAGTTATCTTGTAATTTTTTTCAGGAACCTATAGCCTGTTTCTAATGTGCGTGATGTTTAAGATTGCATCAAGGCGAGGCCGGATTATAAGGGGATGAAGTTGCTCCGGCAGTGGAGTTGTCGGTTGATTATATTTGCGGATTGGTTGCGCCGGAATGCGTGTCTGCGGAAAATCATAAAGGTTCGGTGGGCATTTGAACGCGGAGGAGTTGTGAATGGCGGATAAAGAAAGGGTTGTGACTGATTTACTGGACGAGATGGCTCTCAAGATCGTTATGATCGAGCCGGGGGATTTATCCGTTATCGGCGAACTTCTTGAATTGCTTGATATGCTTCTGGGCCATTCACATATGAGCGGAAATCCTGCTCTGCATAAAATGGGGTCGTTTTTTAAGAGTGCCCTTGAAAAGTTGATTATGGCTGAGCTTGATGATTCGTCGGAAAATTTTGATCGACTTGGGGAATGTATTACCCAGATGCAGGAATCGGTGAGAAAGCAGGAAAAAGATCACGCAAGTCTCTTGGAATCGTTTTGTTCAAGCCTGCTTGCTACCGGTTTTAAGATTGACAAGGGTGCTTTCTGTGGTCTTGACGCCAAAACCCATGAAGAGCCTGAAGAAGAAAAGGTGGCTGCAAAAGCATCTGAACCGGCTGAGGAAGCCCCTGCAAGCGAGTCCCCCGCAGCTGGGATGCCGCAACAGGGTGAGATCCCTGATTTTCTCAAGGACAGGGATCTGCTCAGTGGATTTATTGATGAAGCCTTTGAGCATCTTGAAGGGATAGAAGTAAATATTCTTGACCTTGAACAGAATCCCGATGACATTAATATTATTAACAATATCTTCAGGCCGTTCCACACGATCAAGGGTGTTTCCGGCTTTCTGAACCTCAAGGTAATCAATACCCTGGCCCATACCACGGAGAATCTTCTCGACGATGTCCGCAATCGTAAAAGGAGCATGGATTCCGATGTCATCGATGTTGTGCTTGAAGTCGGTGATCAGCTCAAGGCAATGGTCCAGAACATCAAGGATGTCCTGGAAAACGGCCCGGATCTTTTGCAGGAATTTGACATCAGCAGCTTTATCGAGAAAATCCGCGCCATACAGGCCGGCGAAAGCCAGTCCGGCCCGGTAACGGTTGAGCCGCAAACCCCCGTTGTGTCGGAGACAGCGGAAGAATCCCCTGCTATGCAAGCAGAGGAAAAATCGGAAGCAGTCACCTCAACCCCTTCTGCCCAGGAGGAAAAGGATTCTCCGAAACAAGCCGCCGCTACGGCAAAGGCGGCGATTTCCGCTTCAATCAAGGTTGACATTGAAAAGCTTGATAACCTTGTGAATGCGGTGGGCGAACTTGTCATCATGCAGGCAATGGTTCGACAGAATCCCAGGATTTCAGCCATTGCCGATCCGAAACTGACCAGAGATTTTTCACAGCTTTCCAGGATCACCTCGGAACTCCAGAAAACAGCCATGTCGATGCGCATGGTGCCGATCCGCCAGACCTTCCAGAAAATGATTCGCCTTGTCCGCGATCTTTCAAAGAAGTCAGGAAAGATCGTTGACCTGGTTATGCTCGGGGAAGATACCGAGATAGATCGTAACATGGTTGATTCGATTTACGATCCCCTGGTGCACATGATCAGGAATTCCGTGGATCATGGTGTGCAGCTTCCCAGCGAACGGGAACAAGTGGGCAAGCCCGGTATGGGAAGCGTCCAGCTCAGTGCTTACCAGAAGGGCGGCAATATCGTTATTGAAATTATTGACGATGGACAAGGATTAAACACCGATAAGATCAGGCAGAAGGCTCTGGAGCGAGGCCTGGTTAAAGAAGGAGACAACCTCTCCGATCATGAATTGAACAACCTGATTTTTCTTCCGGGTTTTTCAACGGCCGATAAAATTACCGATGTTTCGGGCCGAGGGGTGGGAATGGATGTTGTAAAAAAGGCGGTTGAGAAATTGCGCGGCAAGGTTGAGGTCATCAGCACACCAGGAAAAGGCTCTCAATTCGTGATCCGACTGCCCCTCACCCTTGCAATCATCGATGGGATTATCGTCCGGGTTGGCAACGAACGGTACATTATTCCGACGATCTCCATTCAGGAATCAATGAGACCTTTGCGGGAAAATTATAACACCGTTCACGGCAAAGGCGAAACTCTGATGGTCCGCAATTCCCTTGTGCCGATCATCAGACTGTATGAAAAATTCGGGGTTGAGCCGTCACAGAAGGATCCGTGTCAGGGCATTGTGGTGATCATCGAAAACGAGGGCCGCCAGCGGGCGTTGATGGTGGACGAACTTCTCGGAAAGCAGGAAGTGGTGATCAAAAGTCTTGGCGGATATATGAAAGATATTCCCGGGGTTGCCGGGGGCACAATTCTTGCCGACGGCCGGGTCGGTCTGATTCTCGATATGGCTGGGATCATTTCCGGGGGTGGATCTTCGGAAAAAGGCGATGAGGATGATTTCTGATCCGCATTGCTCAGGAATGTCATTTGAAACCATTGATCATTGATGGTGAAGTGTCCGTGAGCATTGCGGGCTAAAGAGTTTCCAGCCGTAATGGATAAAGAGCTGAGGCGCGAACCCTGGAATTTACTTTGCCAGGGAATAACCGTGGCCGGATTGGATAAGTACCAGAGCATTTTACCGGAGGATGAATATGGGAGAGGCTAAACTTGACAGAGTCACCCGGGTGATGGATCACCTTGCGGGAAAGTATCTGACCTTTGCCTTGGGAAATGAAAATTACGGTCTTGGAATTCTCAAGGTCAGGGAAATAATCGGGCTCATGGAAATAACCTCCGTACCGCATACGCCGCCGTATATCAAAGGTGTAATCAATCTCAGAGGTCGGGTCATACCGGTGTTGGAATTACGCCTGAAATTTGACATGGAATCTCAGGAATATAATGACCGAACCTGCATAATTGTTGTGGAGGTCCAAGAGGAATCAGGGCAAATCCTTATAGGAATGCTTGTTGACTCCGTGTCTGAGGTGTTGAATGTCTCAGGTGAGGAAATTGATCCGCCGCCTTCTTTCGGCGCCGACCTGAATCTCCGGGACAATATTCTGGGAATGGCTAAGGTGAAAGGATCTGTTACCGTATTGCTTAATATTGATAAGGTTGTCGGCACTGAAGACTATAGCCAGGTTTAATCGTCGTCCACAAGCAAATCTGCGAAGCGAAAGCCTTGGGGATAAACGAGCGAGTTAATAAAGAGACTTTCTTACTACGGAGAATCCCTGCGGTAGTCGGCGGGGAGTTTCAAAATGTCATGCCGAAGCCTTAAGGGGTTAGAGAAAAGCATGGATGGCTTTCATCTGACGAAACTGACTGACAGTCAATTTCTTAAATTCAGTGAACTGGTTTATGAAAAAACAGGAATATTCCTCAAGCCCGAGAAGAAGGAACTCCTAAACGCCAGGCTTGGTAAACGGCTCCGAGCCTGTGGCATCAACGATTTCAAAAATTATTATAACTTTGTAATGGGTGACGCCAGCGGCGAAGAGCTCATTCATCTCATTGACAGCGTTTCAACGAACTTCACTAATTTTTTCAGAGAAAAAGCCCATTTTGATTTCCTCAAAGCAAACGTTCTTCCCGGTTATATCAAAGGCGCAAGGGGTAAAAAGCAGATTTCTGTCTGGTCTGCGGCCTGTTCATCCGGGGAGGAACCCTATACTCTCGGCATGGTTCTGGGGGATTTTTTTTCCAGGTATCAGGATTGGAATTTTTCCATTCTCGCAACGGATATATCAACCAGGGTTCTTTCCCATGGCGAGCGCGGCGTCTATTCTCTGGACCGGGTTGCAGGCATCCCTGAAAATCAATTGCGCCTTTTTTTCCAGAAAGGCACGGGCAAGTCTTCGGGCCAAGTCAAGGTCAAGGATTCATTGCGGGGTCTTGTCACTTTCAGGCGCTTCAATCTGATGGATGTTTTTCCGTGGAAGGAGTCCTTTGATATTATATTCTGCCGGAATGTTATGATATACTTCAATCGGGAAACCCAGCAGGAGTTGATTAGCAAGTTCTATGGAAGCCTGGTGCCTGGTGGGCATCTGTTTATCGGACACTCGGAAAGTATTTCAGGCATCAAGCACGGCTTTAAACAGATAGCCTCAACAACATATCAGAAGTAAATTGAGATTAACGTAAATATTCGGGGAGGATTAAAAGGTTACGGTCCGGGGAAAAGATAATCCAATGAAAAAAATTAAGGAAAAGAATAAGCAATGAAAATTGTTGTGGGTATTTCAGATATGAAGGTAAGCAATAAACCGGAGGATTCGATCATCACCTATTCCCTCGGTTCCTGCATCGGTGTGGCAATTTGGGATCCGGTTTCCAAGGTCGGCGGATTATTGCATTACATGCTTCCTGATTCAAATCTTGACAAGGAGCGCGCCGCGCAAAAGCCTTTTATGTTCGCGGATTCGGGTATTCCTCTTCTTTTTAAGGAAGCCTATAAATACGGCGGAGTCAAAAACAGATTGATCGTCAAGGCGGTGGGCGGCTCGCAGATTATGGATACCAAAGGCGTTTTTAATATCGGCAAGCGTAATTACATGATAATGCGGAAAATTTTCTGGAAAAACAAGATACTGATCGCCAAGGAAGATATCGGCGGCACCGTCAATAGAACGATCAGTCTTGATATAGCAACAGGAGTTACGACACTGAAGGTGTCCGGGCAGGGGGTGTATGAACTATGAGCCGATTAGAAGAAATTCTTGAAAACATCAAACAGATTCCTCCTTTTCCAAAAGTTGCCAAACGGGTAATGGAGCTGATTGAGAATCCCGATGTCAGCGCAGTGGAACTGGGCAAGATCATACAATATGATCAATCAATTACCGCGAATGTCCTGAAAATGTGTAATTCAGCGTATTTCGGTCTGGGCAGGAAGGTTTCGTCCCTTGAACAGGGACTGGTCGTGCTGGGGAATAATGTTTTAAAGGATATTATCATAACCAGCAGCAGTTCTGATTTTTATAAAGGTGTTGCCGGTGAGGGCTATGTGCTTGAAGAAGGGGAGCTCTGGCGACATTCCGTGGCTACCGGAATCATGGCGAAACTTCTCATTCGGCACGTAAAGGATATAGACGCAGGAACGGCTTATACCGCGGCGCTCCTTCATGATATCGGTAAACGGGTCATGAGCAGTTATGTTGCTGAAGAATTTAAGGAAATCATGGAGATAGTGACCACGGGGAAATGTTCTTTTTCCGATGCCGAGAAAAAGGTGCTGGGAGTAACTCATGCCGAGCTTGGGGGAATGATTCTTGAGAAATGGGAGTTTTCCCAAGAGATGATTGATGCAGTTAAGCAACATCATGATCCGGAAGCATTACTTAAGGAACCCCTCTCAGCCGTCGTCTGCCTCAGCAACGCGCTGGTGATTTCCCTGGGGATCGGCGCCGGCGCAACCGGGTTGGCTATGGAAATGCAGGGAGACGGACTCAAGCGTTTCGGGTTGGCCAATAAGGATCTGGACCTGTTAATGGCTGATCTGTTTGAAGAAATGGCCAAGGCAGAGGACCTTATTCAGCTTTAACGTGGTTAAAAAATGATACTAAACTCTCGGCGGTCCAGAGGGGATGAAAGGCAATTTTCGACAATTTTTGTGAATATCAGCATCAGGAGATTAAGGTATGGCTTTTACAATACTTGTAACGGATGATTCCGAAACAATGCGTGCCGTGATAAAGAAAACGGTCTCCATGTCCGGAGTTCCGGTTGCCGAATTTTATGAGGCCGCAAACGGCAAAGAAGCCCTGAAAATCCTGGAGGATGCATGGGTTGATGTGATTCTCTCCGATATTAATATGCCTGAGATGGGCGGGGTGGAGCTTTTGAAGGAAATCAATAAAAACGATGTCCTTCGGAATATTCCGGTCATATTCATCACCACCGAATCAAGTAAGGCCAGGATGGAAGAGGTGAGTAAACTCGGGGCGGCAGGCTATATCAAGAAGCCGTTTCTGCCGGAGACCATCAAGAAAATTCTTATTGATGTTCTTGAGAAAGCCTACGAGCACCGCATGGAAGAAAGCCGGGTGAATGGCGGGGCTGCAGATGACAATGAAATGGATTTCTGATCCATTTGCGACATGTATAATTTAACAAAAGCAGAAGGATACCGGGGGAGCCATGGATGATCAATTAAAGCGGACAATTTATGAGACGATGTCGGAAGTTTTTGAAACGATGTTTTTCACATTTCTTGCGCCCCTGCATGCTGCTCCTCAGGAAATAAATCAGAGTGGTGACTACGTTAAGGGGAAGATATCGTATAGCGGCGAGGTTTCCGGGGAAGTCAGTATTTATTTTCCAAAAGCCCTTGCCAGGTATATCACGGTTAACTTCCTGGGCTTTGAGGAAAATGCGGTGGAAGGCCGCCAGGTTCTCGATACGGTTCGCGAGACGGTTAATATGTCTGTTGGAAGTCTTCTCGGTAAACTGGATCCTGAGGGAAAGTGCATGCTGAATATTCCTGAAGCGGCAGAAATGTCGGGCTTTGTCCCTGAGTCGTTGATCGAAGAGCCGGGATTATGCCTTTTTAATACCGAATTCGGTCTGCTGCTGGTGGTTTATAAAGAAAAGTAATCAGTCCGTGAAGCAAAGAAGGTTTCCAGGCGAGGATTAGGTGCTCGATGAAAAAAATTAGAGTTTTGGTCGTAGATGATTCCGCTGTTGTCCGCAAGGTATTCAGCGAGGAGTTATCCAATGAACCTGATATTGAGGTAATCGGCACAGCTCCTGATCCTTATGTTGCACGGGACAAGATCGTCGCCCTGAAGCCTGATGTTATTACCCTTGATATCGAAATGCCGCGGATGGATGGCATTACATTCCTGCGAAAGCTCATGAAATATTTTCCGCTGCCGGTGATCATCGTAAGTTCGCTGACCAAGGCCGGTGGTTCGCTTGCCCTTGAGGCCATGGATATCGGTGCCGTGGATGTGGTTTCGAAGCCTGGTGCTGCTTATTCCGTAGGAGATATGAGCGTCCAGCTGGCGGAAAAAATCCGTGCTGCAGCAAGGGTTGATATGTCAAAGCGCGCCGCCCTGGCAAGTGTTACCAGAGATAAAATAGCCGCGCCGAAATTGTCGCTTACCCAGAGCACCCACAAGGTGATAGCCATCGGCGCTTCAACCGGAGGTACCGAGGCGCTCAGGATCGTGCTTACCCAGTTGCCGCCCACCTGTCCCGGCATTATGGTGGTGCAGCATATGCCGGCGAATTTCACCACGAGTTTTGCCAAAAGGCTTGACGAGCTTTCGCAGATAAGAGTCAAAGAGGCTGAGGATGGTGATTCCGTTGTGCCCGGACTGGCGTTGATTGCCCCGGGCAATTACCATATGGTGATGCGGCGAAGCGGCGCCAGGTATTATGTCAATGTCAAGACCGGTCCTCTGGTTTGTCACCAGCGCCCGGCGGTTGACGTGTTATTTAACTCCGTTGCCGCGTACGGCGGTAAAAATGCCGTTGGCGTCATTCTTACCGGGATGGGCAAGGACGGCGCCCAGGGAATGCTCAAAATGAAAGAGGCCGGCGCCATCAATATTGCCCAGGACGAAAGAAGTTGCGTGGTCTTCGGCATGCCCAAGGAGGCAATCCAGGCGGGGGGAGTCGATAAGATCGTATCTCTGGATCAGATCAGCAGTACAATCCTTTCAGTTCTTTGATTTCGACCGCATTCCAATTCTAACTTCGTTGCCTGCGTCATCGGTGCCTCGATATACTTAATGTACGTCTCCGTGACCTCCTCCTTGCTGCCTGGTTATCTCTTTGAATGCTATCGAAATTAAGCGGAATACTGTGAAAGCTCTAAAAATTTGATTGGCTTAATAATTAAGTAGCATCAAGATCTTCAAAAGGGATTTTCTTTCCATTTCAGAAAAATACAGCTTATCCGGATTTGTTCTTTTCCAATTCAAGGAGTTTTTGCTTGATTGAAATACCTCCGGCAAACCCGCCGATTCCATTACGGCCCACAACCCGGTGGCATGGAATTATCAGGGCAACAGGATTGGTGTTGCAGGCATTTCCCACCGCCCGGGCATAGCTTTTGCCGCCGAGTTTTTCGGCAAGCTCACCATACGATAATGTCTCACCATGGGGAATCGTGCTGATTAGTTCCCATACTTTTTTTTGAAACAGTGTGGCCTTTTTTATAAAGGGAGAATCAGCTGGAAAGGCGAAAGTCTTGTCGCCATGAAGGGCTGCGGATATTTTTTTACACAGGGTTAAGTTCCGGGTGTTTTTAAACAGGCAGTGCGAGTTATCTGAATGAAGCTGATTTTTCGCCCGGAAGAGAGATTCTTCGGAAAAAGAGAGGTAAATTACTTTGTCATCCAGCTCGAGTGTATGAACAGGTATGCCGCTGATGGAACATCTGCCGATCTGAAATATTGTAGTTTCGATCATTTTCAAAAGATAGTTTGAGTTCCGTGAAACGGAGAATTATCGGAATATATACTGTTTTTTCGTTAAAAATCACAAAATATATGGAAGTTATTTTTTTACAGTATATGGTGGTACACCTTTTGAAAGGGTACGACATGTTGTGCTTTTAGGTGGTTGGGGATGGGATTTTATTACGAATAACAAGGGGTTACGTATTGCTTTTGGCGAAAATATACTTGCTTTTTATGGGTGTTTCTTCTAGTTTTATTTATATGAGTTATCTTGCTGTATGTTGTTTGTTAAGAAACTTCAGAGGCTTAAGACGTCATATGAGAATAAAGGCATCCGGAAAAATGCGGTATAGTTTTCTTGTTGCTCTTGTCATGATGCTTTCCTTTGCCTTTGCCATGCCCGGAACGGTTTGCGCTCGGAAAAAAACTTCCGAGACTGATCTTGTGGTATTGGCGTCAAAACATAAATATAATCCCAATCCGGTTGAAAAACAGGTAAGGAGCAGGACTCGCACCAGGGTTGTGCAGCTTGCCGGAGATAGTAAGTCTAAGCCCGAGAATTCATCGGAAGCAGACACCTTAGACATCCGCAACAAGCTTTCATCAAAAAGCGTTTATTTGATGGATGCCAGCACCGGCGAGTCGATCTATACCCATTCTCCCGACGAACCCGCGCAACCGGCCAGCACCATTAAAGTCCTCACCGGCTTGCTTGCCATAAAATACCTTACCGGTAATGAGCTGGTGGAAGTGAGTAGAAGGGCTTCGCAGATGCCCAGTTCCAAGATCTATCTGGAACCTGGCAAATCCTATAATGCCAATGATTTGATAAATGCCGTTCTTCTCTCCTCGGCTAATGACGCAAGTGTTGCCCTGGCTGAAAAAATCGCCGGTTCGGAGAAGTCTTTTGCAAAGCTCATGAACCACAAGGCACAAATTCTCGGCGCCACGAATACGGTATGCAAGAATTCCACCGGACTGACATCAAAAGGGCAAGTGTCAACGGCCCGTGACCTTGCGCAGATTTTTGCCAAGGCCATGGATAATAAGGAGTTTGCCGAGAGAATGGCCAAGGTCAAAGTCCGGACCCGTTTCGGCAAGGTCCTGCGAAACCATAACAAGGCATTATGGGAGGTTGACGGAGCGGAAGGCGGTAAAACCGGTTACACAAAAGCTGCGCGCCAGACCTATGTGGGTAAATTCAAGCGCGGTGATGTGGAGCTGGTAGTTGCAGTCCTTGGCAGCGAGACCATGTGGGATGATGTCCGCACCCTTGTTGAATATGGTTTTGCCCGGAAAGGCATGGGGCTTGATCCGTCGTCTTCCGTGGCTTCAAATGATAAGGATTCGGAGTTTGACCTGCCTGCCGAGCAACAGGCAATGCTGGTTGCCGATGATCAGATGAAAATCTCCAAGCTGTAAGATATATTTCCCCTGCCGTTAATTCGGTCCAAGTTCATCGAATTTCCCCAATTGTAAAGGCAGTTAATGGTCAATGTAGAAAAGGAAAAATGCCGGGAATCTCTGGCTTTGTCGGGGGAAAAGGATCAGGCCTCTGTGAATTACAAAGGCAAGCTTGCCCAGTTGCTGCGTGGATGCCCGGAATACAAACAGGCCAAACAGGTGTTTTCATCTCCGGCCGCGCTTCTTGATCAGATCCGGATTAATGTCCTTCTCGACGGCAAAGACCTGATAATGCCGGGGCCGGGTCTGAAACAGGGGTTTTTCCGGATTAAACCTTTTTCTGTCCCATTCACGAAAATCGGCTACGCGGTGACTTATAAAGGCCTGACCAAGCATGGGATTCTTCTTGATGATGCAGCATTGGGAGGCCTGGCAGTTGATTTGATGCTTACCGAGGCTCTTGCCGTGGATCAGGCCGGAACTGCAATCAACGATGGACAGGGATTTTTTGATATTGCCTGTGCAGCACTCCATGAATTGGGAGTCCTCACGGATCGGTTCAAGACGATTTGTATTCTCGGTGAAAAGCAGCGAGTGGAAAGTCTGCCCAGGGAGCCATGGGATGTACCTTTGGATTGTGTGATAGAGCCTCAGGGTGTGACTCGTTTTCAGCGCGATTCACGATGGGTGCCGAAAATTTACTGGGAATCGCTGGAATCAAAAAGTATCAAGTCCATGACCCCGATATGGAAACTCCGTTCGCAAAATATCTCAAGGGCGTAAGTTCAATCAGCCCTTGTTTTTCTTGAACACCGGCTCAAGCTCACACATTTCAGCATACTCGGCAATTTCCTGTTTGAATTCCTGCACATGAGGGCAATCCCAGATAGCCAGGATTTTCTTCCTGGCAACATATG